>NZ_JAICZW010000015.1 GCF_029057325.1 Bacteroides sp.
TCGGACGTTCTTCGGACATTCTTCGGTCCTAGGGAGTGGAGTTTGTCCGAAGAACGTCCGAAGCCGAATAGGCCCTGGTAGGGGTGGGATAGGATGCAGATAGGAAGAGTATAGGAAAAAGTGGGAAGGACATTTTTTTCACCGGGAGATGTCGGTCGCGGGAAGAAGCCGAAAAAATAGTTTACATTTAAGGTGCTCTTTAAAAATCTCGCAGGTACCCTTTGTGCCACAATGATTCAATCCTGCTTGGCTATAAATGAAAATGCCATGGGCTTGCATACTGCATTTTTTTCTGTCGGATGCAGTATAATACGTTTTTTGTATTTGTTTTATCATCTCGGCCTCTACCGGCCTCTCTGCCGGTGGGTGGGAAGGACGTTCAAGCCGGGGCGTTACGATGTCCGGCTTGCGGAACCGCAACCCTGATGCCGCCACTGCCGCGAAACGGCGGGTTGTCCGTGACAGAAAACGAGGAAACTCTTTCTCATTCTCCCGTTTTCCACTATCTTTGCGCACATAATCCATATTAACTGCAACCCATGAAGGAATTCCTGCAACTGATGCGGCGCTTCGTGTCGCCCTATAAGAAGTACATCGGATGGGCCATCGTGCTCAATGTGCTCTCCGCTGTGTTCAACGTTTTCTCGTTCACGCTACTGATTCCCATTCTCAACATCCTTTTCAAGACGGGGGCCGATACACAGGTCTATCACTTCATGGAGTGGGGCGACGGCAGCCTGAAGACGGTGGCGGTGAACAATTTCTACTACTACGTCACGCAGATGATTGAGGGCTACGGGCCGCAGATGACGCTGTTGTTCATCGGCCTCTTCCTGGCTTTCATGACGATGCTGAAGACCTCCTGCTATTTTGGCTCTTCGGCGGTGATGATTCCTTTGCGTACGGGCGTGGTGCGCGACATCCGTATCATGGTCTATTCCAAGGTGATGCACCTGCCGCTGGGCTTCTTCTCCGAAGAGCGGAAGGGAGACATCATCGCCCGCATGAGCGGCGACGTGACCGAGATAGAGAACTCCGTCACCAGTTCGCTGGATATGCTGCTCAAGAATCCCATTCTGATTATACTCTATTTCTCGACACTGATTATCACCAGTTGGCAGCTCACCCTGTTCACCATCCTGGTATTGCCCGGCATGGCGTGGCTGATGGGGAAGGTGGGCAGGAAGCTGAAACGTAAGTCGCTGGAGGCGCAGAGCAAGTGGAGCGACACGATGGCACAGTTGGAAGAGACGCTGGGCGGACTGCGCATCATCAAGGCTTTCATAGCGGAAGACAAGATGGTGGACCGCTTCAAACAGTGCAGCAACGAGTTGCGCGATGCCACCAACCGGGTGGCCATCCGTCAGGCGCTGGCCCATCCCATGAGCGAGTTCCTCGGCACGCTGCTCATCGTGCTGGTGCTGTGGTTCGGCGGCCTGCTCATTCTGGGCGAGGCGTCTTCCATCGAGGCTTCCACCTTCATCTTCTACATGGTGATTCTCTACAGCATCATCAATCCGCTGAAAGATTTCGCGAAGGCGGGCTACAACATCCCGAAGGGACTGGCCTCCATGGAGCGTGTGGACAAGATTCTGAAGGCAGAAAATCCCATCAAGGAGCCTGCCGACCCGGTCGCCCTGCGTGAGCTGAAGGATAAGATTGAGTTCAAAGACCTCACCTTCAGCTACGATGGCAAGCGCGAGGTGCTGAAGCATGTCAGCCTGACGGTGCCTAAGGGAAAGACCATCGCACTGGTCGGACAGTCGGGGTCGGGAAAATCGACATTGGTTGATTTGCTGCCCCGCTACCACGACGTGCAGCAGGGCGAGATAGCGATCGACGGGGTGAACATCAAGAACTTCCGCATTCACGACCTGCGCGCCCTCATCGGGAACGTGAATCAGGAGGCCATTCTTTTTAACGACACTTTCTTCAACAACATCGCCTTCGGTGTGGAGAACGCCACGATGGAGCAGGTGGTGGAGGCGGCGAAGATAGCCAATGCCCACGACTTCATCATGGAGACCGAACAGGGTTACCAGACCAACATCGGCGACCGTGGCGGCAAGCTCTCCGGCGGACAGCGCCAGCGCATCAGCATCGCCCGCGCCATCTTGAAGAACCCGCCCGTCCTGATACTGGACGAGGCTACTTCCGCCCTCGACACCGAAAGCGAACGGTTGGTGCAGGAAGCCCTCGAACGGCTGATGAAGACACGCACCACCATTGCCATCGCCCATCGCCTCTCCACCATCAAGAACGCGGACGAGATTTGCGTGCTCTATGAGGGCGAAATCGTGGAGCGCGGACGGCATGAGGAGCTGCTCGCGAAGAACGGCTACTACAAGCGGCTGAACGATATGCAGTCGTTGGGGTAGAAAAGAGGCGTGTTTACTTCCTTCCGAAGTCGGCGGGCACTTCGCCCCATAGCTTGGTTTCCCACTTCAGTATCGGCGTGGTGTAGGTATTCTCGCGCAGCCACTTCTCGGCCCGCTCTATCAGGCGGAAGAGAGGTTCGCTCTTGGCGTCGCGCGGCAGTTTGGTCTTGCACTTCTTCTGCTTTACCCATCCGATGGCGTTCACGCTGTCGCTATAGATGGGCATGTCGAGTCCCTTCTGTTTCAGCAGTGCCAGTCCGTGGACGATGGCAAGAAACTCGCCGATGTTGTTCGTGCCATATACCGGTCCGAAATGAAACACCTGTTGCCGGCTGGCGACGTGCACGCCCTGATACTCCATGGCTCCTGGGTTTCCGCTACAAGCGGCATCCACGGCAAGGCTGTTCTCCTGCACGGCGGCGGGCAGGGGAGCGTCGGCGGCCGGATGGGGCCGTTCGGTTCGTGGGGTGTTCTTGCCGATATAGGCGTAGGGGGAAGAGGCGAACGCTTTCTCTGCCTCCTCGCGCGATTCAAACGACTTGTATTTGGCTCCTTCGTAACCTTTGGTCTGCAACTGGCAGTCGGTCCAGGAGGTGTAGATGCCCGGGTTGACCCCCGCCCACACGACGTAGTATTTCTGTTTCTTCATCATGGGGGCAAAGGTAGGAAGATAATGATATAAAAAGGCAAAAACGACAAGATAAAAAGCGGTAGTTTGGATTTAGTTGTTAACTTTGCTGCGTAAAATAAGTGGAAGATAAGTATTGTATGACCTATTTTGAACAAATAAAAGATTTGGCAAGCAGAGTGCCGGATAATTTAGTGGATTTTTCCTTGCCGAGAGACGTAGCGCGTACTCCCACTCAGGCTTCCTCTAACTTCATTACGAATAAGGAACAAGGAGATTGGGCGGAAAATGTGATAGTCCGTGCCATCAACGGGGTGTCGGAGCGTTTCATTGCCGTGAAATACGGCAAGTCGGATGACCTGGTAGCCGGCGAAGAAGGATTTGATACTTTCTTTCATGAATTTCAAAACGAGTTGGATACCATTGGCAAGCGTCCGGATTTGCTGATTTTCAGGAAGAGTGATTTTCAGGAAAAATTCGGATATGACATCAGTCACATTCCCCATAAGGAGATTGCGGAGTATGTGAAGCAGGCGGTTGCGGGCATTGAGGTGCGTTCGAGCGCCTTTCTGATAGAGCATTATGAAGAAGCTATGCGTGTGCGTAGTGAACGCTACACGCAACTGGCACTGAACATCAAGAATGAAATCCTTTCAGCATACAGAGACGTATTGTCTCATCCTTCCCGGGAAGCTTATATCAAATTGTTGGAAGGACTGAATGCCGATACCTTGCAGATTACGGGATTGAAAGTGCCCGGATGGCGTTCTACACCACGGTTGTGTGAACTGAATGAATTGTTCAAAAGACTGAGGGCGGCAATCAAGGAGGTGCAAAAGCGTGATTATCTCTCCATTACTCCAAAGGTGGAAGACATCAAGGTGGTTTATAAATGGATAGAAACTTTCAATGTCCCTCATTATTATTTTCAGGTCTTCTTCGACAAGGTGTATGGAATTTCGTTTGCAGAAATACTGAAGATTGTGTCGGATCCCGATAATGAAGGAACGATTTTCACGGTAGAGTCCGACACCAAGAATCAGAATAAGACCACCATCAAAATACGCTCAAAGTGTGGAGTGGAAATCGCTTCTAAGGTCGACGAACCTCAGCACGAAAGTGTGCGTAAGGAGATGGAGCGGGGACGATTGTTGTTTTATGTCACTTTCAAGGGAGGGATGGCCTATCTGGACGTTGCGAATTTGAAAAAGGTATTAGGCATTGCAAATGAGGATTTCTGATGGTGGCCGGCAGTACGATAGAAAATAGTTATTCCAAAGAAGTGCCGTTGGAGCACCGTAAGAAGTTTGCCCAGTTCTTTACACCTCGTCCTGTGGCAGAGTTGATGGCAAAATGGCTGTTAGGGAATCCGAAACTGGAATCGGTCTTGGAACCGGCCTTCGGATTGGGGATATTCTCGAGGATATTGTTGGCAGAAAAGAAAGGTCTGAAGATTAAGGGCTTTGAGATAGATAATCTTATCTTTGGAAAGGCGGAAGAGGCGTTCTCCACAGCCGATAATGTGGCCCTTTATTTGGAAGATTATATGTATAACGATTGGGAGCATCGTTACGACGGCATTATCTGTAATCCCCCTTATTTCAAGTTCCATGATTATGACAATAAAAACGTTTTATCTGAAATGGAAAGACGTTTGAAGTGCAAGTTGAACGGCTTTTGTAACCTTTATGCTCTATTTCTCCTTAAGTCTGTTTATCAGTTAAAGCCCGGCGGGCGTTGTGCCTATGTGGTTCCGTCGGAATTCATGAACTCGGATTATGGCAAGTTGGTGAAGTCGTATCTGATACAATCGGGAACCCTGCGCCATATCATAGTCTTCGATTTTGAAGAAAATGTTTTTGAGGATGCGTTGACCACTGCTTCCATTATATTATGCGCAAACGATGGAACCTCCGGACGGTTGCGGTTTACCAATATCCGTTCGGTTGCCGAATTGTCATTGGTTTATGAGCTGATAGAGGGAAAGTCTGTAGTAAACGGTGCCTGTTCCCGCTCTTACTCTTTCTCGGAGATAGATTCGGCGGTTAAGTGGAAACGCTATTATCAAGTTCAGAATGGTAACGGATTCCGCGACTTGGTACCGTTCTCTACTTATGCACGGGTGGTTCGTGGAATCGCTACAGGAGCAAATAGCTATTTTACCTTCAATCTGTCCAAAGCCCGCGATCATGGCATTTCCGAAAAATACTTGTTGCCTTGTATTTGTCGGGCGGCAGATGTACAAGGTCATTTTTTTACGGAAGGTGATTTTGAGTGGTTGAAAGAGGAGGGAAAGAATGTCTTTCTGCTGAACGCCGTGGATGCTGAAGACAAGCATGTCTTGAATTATCTGAAGAAGGGGGAAACCGAAGAGATTCATAAGAAGTTTCTTACCGCAAGCCGCCATCCATGGTATGCTTTGGAAAAGCGTCCGCCTGCCCCGATCTGGGTGTCGGTATTCAACCGTTCCGGATTGAGATTTATACGCAACGAAGCAGGCATCCGCAATCTGACCACTTTTCATTGTATCTATCTGCAAGAAAATTTGTTCTCGAACATTACGGTAGATTTGCTGTTTGCGTATCTTCTGACTGATACGGCCCGGTTGATTTTCGAAGATAACTGCCGTGAGTACGGCAATGGGTTGCAGAAGTTCGAACCGAATGACTTGAATAAAGGCAAGCTGCTTGATATTGGAAAACTGCCCCACAATGCAAGAGCCGAAATGCTATCGTTATACCATTCTTATTCAGAACAGAAAGACAGGCAATTTGTGGAAAAGATAGACAATCTGTTATTGGAACATTTTGCCTGTTAAAATTCTTTTCTGTTGAACAACTTCTTTCATTGGCTTGTTTCTTTTATGAAAGCGTTTTATTTTTGAAATAGCCATAAAAAAGGAAACAACCAATGAAAAGAACATTTGAAGAAGCCATGGTCCATCGCCGCAGCCATTACTACATCGGAAACGACTCGCCGGTGCTGGACGAAGAGATTGTACACATCATCCGCGAGGCGGTGAAACACGTGCCGTCGGCATTCAATTCGCAATCCACCAGGATTGTGCTGCTGCTGGAGGACGAGCATAAGAAGTTGTGGGATATCGTGAAGGAAACCTTGAAGAAGCGCGTCTCTACCGGGGCCTATGCCGCTGCGGAGGCCAAGATAGACGGCTCGTTTGCCTGCGGATATGGCACGGTGCTTTATTTTGAAGATACGGCGGCCGTCAGGAAGTTGCAGGAGGGCTTTCCGCTCTACAAAGAGAGCTTCCCCGTATGGTCGCAGCATGCCTCTGCCATGCACCAGTTCGCCATCTGGACGATGCTGGAAGACTTGGGACTGGGTGCCTCCCTGCAACACTATAATCCGCTGATTGACGAGGAGGTGCGCCGTGCCTGGAACCTGCCCGAAACATGGATGCTGGTGGCGGAAATGCCTTTCGGAATCCCGACCGGTGAGCCGGGCGCCAAGGAGACGGACGATTTGGACAAGCGCATCAAGATTTTCCGCTGACGGGAAGACTTTCAACTTAAATTTGCTTACCTTTGCCCCTCTTTGAGGGATGCGGGTCGCAGTTGCTTAGCTCATAACCTATACTTGTAACTCGTAGCTCGTAACTCGTAACTCGTAGCTCGTAACTCGTAACTCGTAGCAAATATGATACGTATATTCTTGACCGGCTATATGGGTGCCGGAAAAACAACTTTGGGAAAGGCTTTTGCCCGCGAAATGAAGGTGCCGTTCATCGACCTGGACTGGTACATCGAAGAACGTTTTCACAAATCCATCCGTGAATTGTTCGCAGAGCGGGGAGAAGCCTCTTTTCGTGAACTGGAGCGGAACATGCTGCATGAGGTGGGAGAGTTTGAAGATGTCATCATCTCTACCGGTGGTGGCACACCCTGCTTCTTCGACAACATGGAGTATATGAACGTCCACGGGCAGACCGTATTTCTGGATGTGCACCCCGATATCCTGTTCCGGCGGTTGCGGGTTGCGAAACAGCAACGCCCCATTCTGCAAGGCAAGACCGATGACGAATTGCGTGCCTTTATCGTGGAGGCGCTGGACAAACGTGTCCCCTTCTACTCGCAGGCACGCTATCGCTTTGATGGCGGACACCTTGAAAGCCGCGGGCAGATTGCCGAATCGGTGCGGCAGCTTCGGGCGCTTTTAGGACTTTAATCTCTTGTTTTTCAAGAACTGTAGGGAGTTGTTTAAAAGGAGTTGTCGGGAGTTAAAGCCGATACTCCAACTTATGTATAGGCGGGCCATTGCCTTTTAAAGAAATGAAGGTCGGTGTGCCTATAATTCTCTTTCATATATCCCGGTTTGACAGACACTTGCGTCTGTCATCTTAGACACTTGTGTCTGTCGTCTCAAACACAAGTGTCTGTCATGTTGGACACAAGTGTCTGTTAGCCGGCTTTTATATTGCTGATAATCAGTGTGCTAAAAATGCTTATGCAGCAGTCCTGCAACCTGAATTCCGTCGATGTCTTTAAAAACGTTCAAGCCTACGCTTCTGTGGACAACATCGTTTGGACTATCGGCTTTTAACTCCCTCTAACTCCTTTTAAATAACTCTTTAAAAACAAAAGCCGTGTCGGAAATGTGCATTTATCGGTGTAGAAGGCCGAAAATACAAGATTTATGTTTATTTTTGCCCTTTCGTTGGATGATATGACCTACGTTCCATGCTTACATAAACTTACATAATATATATTAGATGAGAAAATGGCGTATTGAAGATTCGGAAGAGCTGTACAACATTACAGGTTGGGGCACTTCATACTTTGGCATCAATGACAAAGGGCACGTTGTGGTGACACCGCGCAAGGATGGAGTTACCGTCGATTTGAAAGAACTGATAGATGAGTTGCAACTACGCGATGTGGCGGCTCCGGTATTGGTTCGCTTTCCCGACATATTGGACAATCGCATCGAAAAGGTGTCCTGTTGTTTCAAGCAGGCGGCGGACGAGTATGGATATAAAGGAGAGAACTTCATCATCTATCCGATTAAGGTGAACCAAATACGTCCCGTGGTGGAAGAGATGATTTGTCACGGAAAGAAGTTCAACCTGGGACTTGAAGCAGGCTCCAAACCCGAGCTGCATGCCGTGATAGGCGTCAATACCGACCCCGATTCGCTGGTGGTCTGCAACGGCTATAAGGACGAGAGCTTCATCGAGCTGGCCTTGCTGGCGCAGAAGATGGGCAAGCGCATCTTTCTGGTGGTGGAGAAACTGAACGAACTGAATCTCATCGCCAAAATGGCAAAACAACTGAAAGTGAGACCCAACATCGGAATCCGCATCAAGTTGGCTTCCAGTGGAAGCGGCAAGTGGGAAGAGAGTGGGGGAGACGCCAGCAAGTTCGGACTGACTTCCAGCGAGCTGCTCGAAGCCCTCGACTTTCTGGAGAGAAAGGAGATGAAGGACTGCCTGAAGCTGATACACTTCCACATCGGCAGTCAGATAACCAAGATACGCCGCATCAAGAACGCCTTGCGCGAGGCCTCCCAGTTCTTTGTCCAGCTGAACAAGATGGGCTTCAACATCGAATTTGTAGATACCGGCGGAGGCATGGGGGTGGACTACGACGGCACACGCTCCTCCAGCAGCGAAAGCTCCGTCAACTACTCCATCCAGGAGTATGTCAACGACGTGGTCTCCACCTTCGTCGATGCCGCCAACAAGCACGATTTTCCGCATCCCAACATCATCACCGAAACCGGTCGTAGCCTGACCGCCCACCACTCCGTGCTTGTCTTTGAAGTGTTGGAGACGGCTTCCCTGCCCGAGATGGACGATGACTGGGAGCCTGATGAGAATGCCCACGAACTGGTGAAGGAGCTGTATGACATCTGGGACAACTTGAGCCAGCGCAGCATGCTGGAGCCTTGGCACGACGCGCAGCAGATACGTGAGGAGGCGCTCGACCTGTTCAGCCACGGCATTGTTGACCTGAACACACGTGCGCAGATAGAGAAGCTCTATTGGAGCATCTGCCGTGAAATCAATTCCATTGCGGGCAATATGAAGCACTGTCCCGAAGAGTTCCGTAAGTTGAGCAAGCTGCTTGCCGACAAGTACTTCTGCAACTTTTCGCTCTTCCAGTCCCTGCCCGACTCTTGGGCGATAGACCAGATGTTCCCCATCATGCCTATCCAGCGGTTGGACGAACGTCCCGACCGTGAGGCGACTCTCCAGGATATGACGTGCGATTCGGACGGCAAGATTGCCAACTTCGTGACCTCCCGTTCCGATGCCACCACGTTGCCGCTTCATTCGTTGCGCGACAAGGAGCCCTACTACCTCGCTGTCTTCCTGGTGGGGGCTTATCAGGAGATTCTGGGCGATATGCACAACCTGTTCGGCGATACGAATGCCGTGCACGTTTCCGTCAACTCCAAAGGCTACACCTTCGATCAGTTGATAGACGGCGAGACGGTGGCGGAAGTGCTGGACTATGTGCAGTACAATCCCAAAAAACTGGTGCGCACGTTGGAAACATGGGTGACACAATCCGTCAAGGAAGGCCGCATCACGGTGGAAGAAGGAAAAGAATTCTTGTCCAACTACCGTTCTGGATTATACGGCTACACCTATTTGGAATGAAAACAATCGTGATAGGGCGATAAAGTGGTAGGGGTGATATAACTTTATCACCTGTCACCCTATTACTTTATATTTGTATAATGGAAAAACTGACTGTAATTAAAGTGGGTGGCAAGATTGTAGAAGAAGAGGCCACCCTTTATAAGTTGTTGGACGACTTTGCTTCCATCGAGGGCTATAAGGTACTGGTGCACGGCGGCGGACGTTCGGCTACGAAGCTTGCTTCCCGGCTGGGTATTGAAAGCAAAATGGTAAACGGTCGCCGTATCACCGATGCCGAAACGCTGAAGGTGGTGACGATGGTGTATGGCGGGCTGGTAAATAAGAATATCGTGGCGGGCTTGCAGGCACGCGGTGTCAACGCCCTGGGACTTACGGGTGCCGATATGGACGTGATCCGTTCGGTGAAGCGCCCGGTGAAAGAGGTGGACTACGGGTTTGTGGGCGATGTGAAGCAGGTGGACGGCACTTTCCTTGCCGGTCTGATTCATAAGGGCGTGGTGCCTGTGATGGCCCCGCTGACCCATGATGGCGACGGACACCTGCTGAATACGAATGCCGACACCATTGCCGGAGAGACGGCAAAGGCCTTGGCGGCTTTCTTCGATGTCACCTTGGTGTTCTGCTTTGAAAAGAAGGGTGTGCTGCGCGACGAGAACGATGACGACAGCGTCATCCCGCAACTCACGCCGGCAGCGTTCAAGCAATATGTGGAGGAAGGAGTGATTCAAGGCGGAATGATTCCGAAGTTGGAGAACTCTTTTGAGGCATTGGAGGCAGGCGTTTCCGAAGTCGTAATCACGTTGGCATCGGCGATTGGCGAAGGAGGAGGAACCTGCATCCGGATGAGTTAGAAAGAGCCGTGCTCCTACCAACTTTCTCTGAAAAAAAAACTTCCCTTACCCTGTAACTTTTCGAATACTCAACCGTCAATCTATTAGAGATGCAAGAAATCAGCTTTCGTAATGATATTCTTCCGCTGAAGGACAAGCTCTTTCGGCTTGCTTTGCGAATCACGTTCGACAGGGCGGAGGCGGAGGACATCGTACAGGATACGCTGATTCGGGTCTGGAACAAGCGTGACGAATGGACGCAGTTCGGCTCTATCGAGGCCTATTGCCTGACAGTGGCAAGAAACCTGGCGATAGACCGCAGCGAACGGAAAGAGACCCGGACCGTGGCGCTGACTCCCTTGATGGAGCAGACTCCCGATGCGTCGAGCCCTTACGAAAAGCTGGTGAGCAAGGAGCGGATGAGGCTGCTGCACCGGTTGATAGGCAGACTTCCCGAAAAGCAACGGCTGATTATGCAGTTCAGGGATGTGGAAGGTAAGAGCTACAAAGAGATTGCGGCGCTCCTGAGTCTGACGGAGGAACAGGTGAAAGTGAACCTCTTCAGGGCGCGGCAGAAAGTGAAACGACAGTTTATTGATATAGAAGATTATGGACTCTGAATATATAGAACAACTTTTGGAACGCTATTGGCTGTGCGAGACTTCCGTGGAAGAGGAAGCCTGCCTGCGTGCTTTCTTCAGCGAAGGCGACGTTCCGACGCACTTGCTTCGCTACAAGGACTTGTTCGTATATCAGCAACTTGGCCGGGAGGAGCATTTGGGCGAGGATTTCGATGCGCGGGTGCTTGCCGAGGTCGAAGTTCCTGTTGTCAAGGCAAAGCGCATGACGCTGGCCGCACGCCTGATGCCTCTGTTCAAAGCGGCGGCAGCCGTGGCCATTGTACTCTCGTTGGGCAATGTGATGCAGCATTCGTTCCTTTCCGATGTGAAGGAGGTTGCAGCGGCCGATACCATTGGTGAGCAGATTTCCGCGCCTTCGGTTGCCCTGTCGGATGACATGCCTCTGGCGCACGAAAAGCTGCGGATAGACAGCCTGCATCGTGCGGAGCAAGGAAAGGGACTTAAGGAATAGTAATTTTTGTAATTTTTTCATATAACATTTTCATTTGCTTTAAACAATAGTTAGTACAACGCTTTATTAAAACGACTTGAGGCTGTGAAGTTTCAATTCTCTCAAAATCTTATAAAAACTAACTATAATAGAAAGGACACCGCGTGATGCAGTGTCCTTTTCTTTGTGCGGTCGGTTTGGAGCATCAAAAAAACCGGATGTACCTTGATGGGTACATCCGGTTTCCTTTTATAGATACTAATTATAGTCAAACAGAAATATCCTGCGAATATCTCTGTTCTTAGGAGTTATCGGGAGTTAAAGGGAGTTATCACTCCGCTTCGCTCCGTTAGGAGTTAAAGGGCAATAGTTTTACTTATACAAAGTGGAGTATTGGCCGATAACTCCCGAATAACTCCTTTTTTCGCAATTCAATTCTGTTTGACTATATTCTATTTCCGGTTTCCTGCTTAGTTTACGCTTGTAGGACCTTGTCCGGCAACCTTCGGCCAACCCGGATTCTGGTAAACTACAGAGCTGTTCAGGTCTGCCTGGTCGCCACTGGCTGTCTGGCGGAATGTGCTCTGCGGCAGCGGAGACAAGTAGTGTGCAGGAGTGAACTTATAACCGTCGAATACGGAGTTGTTTACGTGGCTTATCTGATAAGGATGGATATATACACCGCTTACCGATTCGCTCGACATGTTTCCTGTACCGCCCTCTACATCGACAACTACCATATCTCTACCGTCATTATCGGTCCAAGTGCCTTCGTAAACACTGCCCCAATAACGCATACCTTCTATTTGGTAACCATTCACCTGGTCGCAAGCTCTCCAACGCTTCAAGTCGGCCCAACGTGCGCCTTCACCGATGAACTCGTTACGACGTTCACGACGGATGTTGTACAGAGTAGCGTCAACCAGTTGTCCGTGAGAGTAAGCGCCAAAGTCGCCTTCGGCTTCCTTGGTCATATCTGTAGCGGCGATGGTCTTTGTATAGTCGGCATCCACTTTGGCACGTGTACGCAATGCTTTCCAATAGCTGTCGGCTGTAGCGTCGATGTTGCCGCTCTTCTCATAGCATGCTTCCATGTAGTTCAGCAGCGCTTCCGTACCGCGGAATACGATGCTGCCGGTAGTACCTTTGTGGTGCAGCGTCTGCATATAGTCGTTGTAGTGCTTGCCTTTCTTGATGGCATATCCTGTTACCATACGAGTCTCGTTGTTACCTTTCACTACCCATTCCAAGTCCACATGGTTGATGTCACCGCTGGAAGTGTAGTTCTCGATATCACCGTCTTTCTTCGTAAAGATCTGGATACGGGAGTCACGATTTTGCAAGGTGGCGGTGATGCCGTCTTTTTCCCATTCGGGGTCGTAACCCGAACCTGCCGCATAGATAGGCAGACCGTTACGCATCAAGAAAGAATTGACCAAACCGCGTGTCCAGCCGGAGCCGCCGCCGTTGTTCTGCAGCTGCATCTGGATGTTGTGTGTCACGCTCTTTGATTCATCATATTGACGCCACATCAGCACTTCGCTGTAGCCTTCCATATTTTCGTCACAGAACATGGTGTAATAAGGATTGAGGCTGTTGAAGTTGCGGTCCATGCCTTCTGGCGCATCGGTGTTGTTCACCAAGTTGCCCACCAACTGGTCGCCTACCACCTTAGCCGACTTCATGGCTTCTTCCAAGAAGTAGCTGATTTCGGTATCGATGTTGAAACCATTCAAGTCGGCGGTGTTGCCCGGCCATCCCTGTCCGCCGGGAACGAAAGCCGTGCCTTTGTGGTACTTCAGCCAAGTAGCCTCAAACAGAGCCACGCGTGAACGGAGCAGGTAGGCCACGTTCTTGCTGATTCGGTTCTTGCCGCCGGGAGCTTCTGTACTCAGGAATTCAATCGCCTTATCCAAGTCTGACAAGATGAAACGAGCCACTTCGTGACGAGGACGGCGTTTGGAAGCCTCTGTTAGGGTCTCCTGATCATCGGCAAGCACTTCCGTGATGATGGGGCAGTCACCGATGGATTGCAACTTGTTGAAGTAGGCGTATGCACGTTGGAAATACATTTCGCCTATGTAGTGACGGATATTGGTTTCTGAGCCGGAAATCTGTTGCGCTTCATACTTCGGCAATACCTGCTGGAAGAAGTAGTTGCAATCGCGGATTTGGTAGAAGTTCCATGCGGCACCTCTTTCACTATCGCTTGTAGTGGAACCTACTTGCCATTCGCCCGGCACCCAACGTGAGGAGTAACCTTGAGCTGCCTGGTTATCAGTAGCGTTGTCATTCCCGAACACACTGATGCCGTAGCTTCCGGGTGCGATGGTAGTGAAGAAACCGTACAAGTTGACGGAATATGCCGCTAAATCGGCTTCGGCTGAGAAATAAGCGGCAGGCGTAATGGAACTTTCCGGTTCCTTATCCAAAAAATCGTTGCAGGAGGTCAGGCCAGTGAGCGACGCGCCCAGCAACAGCATATTGATATATTTCAGTTTCATAATTGTTTTTTTTTAGAATGTTACACTTAAACCAAGGGATACGGTCTTTGACAACGGGTAGGTTTTACCTAAGTCGTTACTATATCCGGCACCAATCAATTCAGGGTCTGAAACATCGGTGAAGTTGGTAATCGTTAACAGGTTCTCGCCTGAAACAAAGAGACGCAGGTTCTCTACATAGAATTTCTGTGTCAATGATTTAGGCAATGTATAACCCAATGTCAAGTTCTTCAGACGGCAATAAGCAGCATTCTGCAAGTAACGGGTCTGCGTGTAGGTATTTCTGCCACCACTCCAGTCGGGACGCGGATAGTATGCGCTCGTGTTTTCTGGAGTCCAATAGTCTTCGTGAGCCTTGAAGCCCAGTGCCTGCCATTTGCCGGTACCGGTTGCGCCCCAGAAGGTGGCGCTTCCTGCCATATAGTCACGCTTCAACGTACCTTGGAAGAATACCTTCAGATCAAATCCTTTCCATGCGGCATCCAGGTTCAAACCGAAGTTGTAGCGCGGGGTGGAGTTACCGATGACGGTAAGGTCGCCGTGGTTTTCAAGGGTATTCTGTCCGTTGTTCACTACACCGTCTCCATTCAAATCGGCATACATGATATCACCTGCCGTCCAGTTGCTACCGAATTGGCTTTGGTTAGCACTTGCCAGATGCTTGTCCATCTCTTCTTGTGTGTTGGCGATACCTATTGTCGTATAACCCCAGATGTCACCCAGTTTGGCACCGTCATAGTAAGTGCTCAGGCTCTTTGACGGGTTCGGATATTTGTCAATAACCACTATATTGTCACTCAAGGTCAAAGATACGCCATAGCTGAAATCTCTGATAACATCGCGCCAGCTAATCTGTAAATCCCATCCTTTGGATGTCATATCCAAATTGTTGATTTTCGGCTCACTTGCTCCCAATACATCCGGCAGTTCCTGTGCGGGACCTACCATGTCGTATGTCTTGCGCTGGAAGTAGCCGAACGAACCGGTCAAGCGGTTGTTTAATGCACCCCAGTCCAAACCGACTTCCCAAGTACGGTTCTTTTCCCATGTCAGCAATGCGGAAACCAATGAAGGTTGTGATGCAATATTGGGTTTATCACCGTTTATCAACCAGTTGCCGCCTTTGGTGGTATAGCCGATTGTCGGATAGAAGGGATACCAGTTGTCCGTATTCTGGTTACCCAGTTCACCCCATGAAGCACGAAGTTTCAAGGTGTTTACAATGTCCGTATAGTCTTCCCAGAAGGCTTCCTGTGAGATGTTCCAACCTGCGGAGAAGGAGGGGAACCAGTTCCAGCGGTTGTTGCGGAGGAAACGGGAAGAACCGTCGTAGCGGATATTACCCTCAAACAGATAACGGCCTTTGTAGTCGTAGTTCAAACGTCCAAAGAAACCGGCGGTTGTCCAGCTGTTGTAGGCGCCGCTCGCTTTCGGGTTGGAGCTTGTAGTGTTCAGTGTAGGCAGACCGGACAAGATGCCGTCTTGTTGTCCCTGCAAGGTGCGTTGGCGGAACCATTCGCTTTGGAAACCGGCCATTACCTTGAAGTTGTGGTCAGCGATTGAATGGCTGTATTCCGTAAAGATGTTGGGATTGAAATAGTTGCTCTTGTAGTTGTATTCACGAACCGAAGAAGTCGCATTGAAGTCCACAAAAGGCTCGTTGTCGCAATTGTAGCCGTAAGTGGTCTGCCAATCGGTGTGGGCATTATTGTTGTTGATACGGTAGTTCAGTTCCGCATTGATAACCCATCCTTTCAACGGAGTAATCTTGAACGCCAGTTGCTGTGACAGGATGTCGTTCTGAGTCTTGTAGTTACCGCCATTTTTCAGACGCTCGATGTATGATTCGGGTACATAATGTCCGTTCGGGTCTGTTGTCGGAATGATAGGCCAGTAACGGCACATGTTGTGGTAGAACTCGTCCGTACCGTTTACCATCACCACCGGAGCTTGATAGTCCGAACGGGTGAAGCGGCTGCTGTAGGTCATGGTCAGCCAGCTTGCCAGGTCGGCGTTGATTTTGGCTGTCACCGCATAGCGTTGCTTGTTGTCATCGCCGTGGCGCAAGATACCGTTCTGGTCCAGGTAGTTGGCAGAGAAGTAATATCTCATCTTCTCCGAGCCACCGTTGATGCTCAACGTATGTTCCTGTGAGAAGCTGTTGCCGAAGTGCTCTTTCAGCCAGTCTGTATTGGCGATAGGCAGAATGTCGTTAGAGTCCCAGACTTCCCAGCGGTTGTTGCCGTTCTTGAACATGGTCTGCATGGTGGGGTCGCTCTGAGCCTGCTTAATCTGCGCCAACTTCGATTCGGAGAACCAAGCACCGTTACCTGAGTTGATACTTGCCGTATTCATGTATTGGGCCCATGTGTAAGAGTCCATCATTTCGGGCATGTTCAACGGAGAGTTGAAACGGAAGCTGTTGTTGTAGTTGATGACAGTCTTACCTGCCTTACCGCTCTTGGTGGTAATCAAAACCACACCGCCGGCTGCGCGCGAACCGTAGATAGAAGAAGCGGAAGCGTCCTTCAATACGGAGATGTTCTCGATGTCCTGTGGGTTCAGCGCGTTCATGTCGCCTTCCATACCGTCAATCAAAATCAACGGAGTCACGGAAGAACCGGCACCGATGGTACCTGTACCGCGGATGTTGATGCTCTTGTTGGAGTTCAACGTACCACCACTGCTTGCTACGGAGAAGTTCATACCGGCTACGGCACCTTGCAAAGCGTCTGTCACGGAGTTGACCGGACGGGCCGAAATGGCTTTGGAATCCACTGTGGAAACGGCACCGGTCAGGTTCACTTTCTTCTGTGTACCGAATGCCACTACGACAACTTCTTCCAAGGTTTGTGTGTCATCCTTCAGAATGACATTCAAAGGCTTGCCATCCCACACAATCTCTTGTGTTACATAACCCACGAAAGAGATTTGAATAACATCTCCTTTGTTGACACCTGACAAAGAGAAATCTCCGTCAATTCCTGTGATAGTGCCGTTGGTAGTACCTTTCACCACTACAGATGCACCGATGACTGTTTCTCCGGTTGTGTCTTTAACAACTCCGGTACATGTGCCACTCTGCTGTGTGATTTTCACATCGGTAACGCCCGGATCGGCGACCGCGTAAGCTGCTCCGGTAGAAATGCTCATCAGGAACAGCACCATACTGACTGATTTTAGTCGTTTTAACATAGCTGTGATTTTTTTTTAGTTTGTCCTTGTCATCATGCATGGCTCAGGGTAAGGCCTTATACTCCATACACCTTGCATGGCGGCGTTAGACTATGTTTGAAGTTTGGCACAAAGTTAGGAAATATTTTAATAAAGCTGTGTTATGATTGAAATTTTTTCTAATTAAATCTATTAATGAATAAGGCTTTATTTAAGAAAGGTTGCTCTCTTTTTTTAAAAAAGTATAATTAAACGCTCAGATTTTGAGGCAGTGTGACAGTAAAATCTCGGATATAAATCACGCAAATCACACAAATGATGTATCCGCTTATATTGAATTTATGTTAAGAAAGCGACTGGTAGATGGGAGAGCAATGGTGGAAAATGACCGTGCGGATGGGCTTATGTTTATGCATTGTGGGCAGGGCACATAATCACGGTTGTTTGGGTGTAAAATATTTTTTCTTCTTCTTTTTGCTGTCGGCACGTCCCGGCAGAAAAATACCTTTTCCTCCTTTTTCTGCGGTTCTCCTTATCTGCTCCCTGACTGACCCCTATCAGGACCTATTCGGCTTCGGACGTTCTTCGGACAAACTCCACTCCCTAGGACCGAAGAATGTCCGAAGAACGTCCGAAGAAACACCGAAGAAACTACGGAGCGGGTAAGGGCCTGACAAGACGCGAACCGGAAGAATTGCAGGAACTCAATTTTTCGGGATAGGAATATATTATGTAATTATTTATGATTGTTGATACCTTTGAATGAAAGAACCGCAGGTATATAAATGTCGGATGAATCATATAGATGAACAAAGGGTTTCCTCACGGAAACCCTCCATTCTTTTATATATTTAACTTTAAGAGAGAATTTGGTTTAGGCCTGTCGGGTGTTTCTTGAAGGAGTTAAAAGGAGTTACATTATAGTCTATACAATCCTTTTTTCGGATAGTCTAGTTCGGGGTTTCCTTTGTAGCCTACGCTGCCGCTACCGCTGGTGCGCACTTTCAGGAAGTCGGTGGCATGGCACTTGATGTCGCCCGACCCTGCTACACTCGCGGATGCTCGTTTTGCCACGAAGTCGGAAGCGAAGAGGTCGCCTGATCCGGCTACGCTGTATTCTGCCTCTTGCGTGTTGCCTTTCAGGACAACGGTGCCCGACCCGGCAACGGACGCTTTCGTGAAGTTGGCGGTCACGTTATCCAGCTTCATGTCGCCGGAGCCTGCTACAGAGAGTTTTAGGTTGGTGCAGGCGACATTGCTGCTTTCGATGTCGCCCGAACCGGCGATGGAAATGTCAAGGTCTGTGCAGGAGATGTTGTTTCCGTCGATGTCACCCGAACCCGCTACGGAGATTCTGAGGTTGTCTGTTTTCAGTCCGTTCTTCAGTTCCACATCACCCGAACCGGCAACTGAGATGCCGTTCAGCTTTTCGGAGCAGACACGTACTTCCAGTTTTTCGTATGAGACGCTGACATTCTTTTTGAATCCGATGTAGAGCGTGTTATCCTTGACGTGGATGTCCAGCAAATCGACGATGTTGTCCGAAGTATAGACTTCTACTGCCGGCTTGCCGGATTTTTGTGTGTAGGTCACGTCGGGGCTTCCCGTCACGCTCAGTCCGGTGAAGTTTTCCACTTTCATCTTTTTGGTCACATAGTTCTTGCTTGCCTTGATGGTCTTGCTGTTGAGGCCACCGGAGCGGTAGGTATGCTGTTGCGAACAAGCGGTGGTGCTGAATGCCAATAAGGCGATTGCGATAAGTGATGTCAATTTTTTCATTTTCTATTGTTTTTATAATTCGGTATTTATTTAATAGACGCCATTTACTTTGAAAAAGTTGCATGCGGAAATGCTTTTTTCAAAAAAGATTTAGCTGCAAGGTTTTATTCAAATATTGTGCCAAAAATGTAAGCTGCTGGTTCTTAATTGATAGGGATTTTTCGAGGTGTTCGTTATCGGACACCCTGTCCGCTTTTGTGAACAGCTTGTTTGCGTTTTCGGTCGATTCTTTGTTTATTTGCCGACTGAAAAATGCTCAGCTCTTATGACAGCCGACTGCCTGATAGAAGATAAGGAATTTGGTACCTTGATGGTCCGAATCAATGCCCGTGCCCGCCGCTTCACTTTCCGTGTGAAGGGGGATGGCATCCACGTGACCGTTCCTCCCCGCACTTCCCTTGCCGAGGTGAAGCGTGCCGTTGAAGAGCTTCGTCCCCGTTTGCGTGCCGCCGGGCAGAAGCGTGTGCGGAAGTTGATCGATTTGGACTACCGGATTGATGCGGAGTTCTTCAAGCTGTCGCTGGCCGTCGGGCGGCAGGAGCGGTTCTTGGCTCGTTCGGAGTCGGGGCGGATGCAGATTATCTGTCCGCCGGATGTTGATTTTGCAGACAGGAACCTGCAAGTGTGGTTGCGCAAGGTGATTGAAGAGGCGTTGCGCCGTCGTGCGAAGGCTGTTCTTCCTCCCCGGCTGCATGCGCTTTCGGTGAAGCACGGCCTGCCCTATAAGAGCGTGAAAATTAACTCCAGCAGCGGGCGTTGGGGCAGTTGCTCCGCACAAGGCAGCATCAACCTTTCCTATTATCTGGTGCTTCTTCCTTCCCATCTGGTTGACTATGTGCTGCTGCACGAACTGGCGCATACCCGTGAGATGAACCACGGTGAGGGTTTCTGGACGTTGCTTGATAGGCTGACGGACGGCAAGGCACGGGGGTTGCGGGAGGAGCTGAGGGGGTATCGGACGGAGATAGAGTAGATAAGTAGTTTCACCGGAAAAGCCGAAGAATGGGGCGTTGGAGAGTGAAAGTGAAACTATTGAAAGAATGAAAACGGCTGATTGTTGTTGATGAGCAGTAGCAGGGGCAGATAATCTTTCAGCTTTACTCGAAGCAGTTTCAGTGCCTGCTGTATGCGGTAAGCTACCGTTTTTGGGGAGACTTCCAGTAAATCGGCGATTTCTTTATAATTCATGTTTTTGAAGCGGTGCATGACGAAAGTTTCCCGGTAGGATTCGGGCAGCTCGTTCAATGCCTCCCGCAACCGTCTGCTCAGTTCGTTCAGTTGGCATGCGTCGGTTTCTTCAAGCATGGCTTGGGTTCTTTGGACATAGATGCGCTGTGCGTAGGTGGTGTGGACGTGTTGTGCTATTTCGTTGTGGGCTATTTGGTCCATGGAACGATGGTACACGGCCTTGAAGATATATTGGTTGAAAGAGTGGTTGATGTGTAGGGTGTCACGTTTTTCCCACAACAGAAGCATGATGTCTTGTACGATTTCGTGGGCATCCTCCGTGCCTACGAATCGGGCCGCATAAGTGCGAAGGGGAATATAGTACTTTCTGAATAGGGTGTCGAATGCATTCCTGTCCCCTCTTTGCATGGCAGATAACAAAAAAGAATCTGTGGTGGATTGTTTTTCCATGTATATGAATTTGTTGGGTACAAAATTATCTTTTTTTTCTGCTTTCTCAAAAAAAAACGTTTTTTTGTTTAGTATAGTGCCTGAGTTAACCGTCTTTATTAAATGAAAGCTGTTTTGTGCGAACGTTTTTTTTTATTTGAAAATGGAAGAGCTATTATTGCGTTATATCGAAGGGAAGACATCGAAGGAAGAAGATGCCACGGTGGAAAAGTGGGTACAGGAGTCGGAAGACAACCGCAAACTGATGCGTAGTATGCAGCGGATAGATTTTGCTACAGAGATGTTGCAGGTGGCTTCCGGGGTAGATGTGGAAGAGGAGCTGAAGAAGCTCCATCGGAAGATGGAGGGTGGCAGGCGCAGGCGTGTGGCGATAGGCCGGTGGATGCAGCGGGTTGCCGCAGTGCTGTGCATCCCCTTGCTTGGCGGGTGGATTTACACATATCTGGCCCATGAACCGGAAGTGGTGCCTCAAAGGATGGAAGTGCGGACCAGTCCGGGCATGACGGCAAAGGTGACCCTGCCCGACAGCACGGTGGTGGTGCTGAATTCATCGTCTATGCTGACTTATGCTTCTGCATTTACCGGTGAGACCCGCGAGGTGGAATTATCCGGAGAGGCGTTCTTCACGGTGAAGAAGGATGCGAAGAGACGCTTTGTGGTACATACTTCCCATGGAACTTCGGTGATGGTTTATGGCACCAAGTTCAATGTCGATGCTTATGAGGATTCTCAGAAGGTGTTGACTACTTTGGTCGAAGGGAAGGTTAGCTTTTCATTTCCCAATAGTGGGGAGACGAAGGAAGTCGCTTTGGCTCCGGGGCAGAAACTGGCGTATGATATCGGGCAGGAATCTATCAAGCTGACTCAGGCCAATGTGGATGTGGAAACTTCCTGGAAGGACGGACGCTTGTATTTTGACAACACATCCTTTGAACAAGTGCTGGGCAGCTTGGGCAAACGCTATGGGGTAGAGTTCATCCTCCGTAAGGAATCGCTGAAGAAGAACTCGTTCACAGGAGTCTTTGTCAATCAGCGGCTGGATAGGATTTTAGAGCATTTCAGCCTGGCTTCCGGTTTCCGGTTCAGGTATATAGAAGACAAGAATATACATCGAGAGAAACAAATAATAGAAGTTTATTAACCTTATAAAAAAACAATAGTATGACAAAGACATGAAACTAAAAAAACATACAGGAAAATATTAGGCGTATCTCCCTGTATGCAAAAAACAAACATTTTCTATCTGTTTAGGCGACAGATAAACAAACAATGCTTTTATTAATCGTAATTCAATTCATTACAAAGTTATGGAAAAACACAATTGTATCCAATCATTTGGGGTGAAAAATACCCTGGTGAGCGGTGTTAATAAAATTTCTCTTGCTATGAGGATTGCACTTTTTATGCTGTTTTGCGTGGTTGGCTTTGTTTCGGCCGACAACAGTTATGCACAGAAGACAATGCTGAGCATCTCGTCGAACAACAAGATGATTCGCGACGTATTGCGTGAGGTAGAACAACAGAGTGAGTTCACGTTCTTTTACAACAACAATGAGGTGGACGTGACGCGTAATATTTCGGTCCGTGTAGAGTCGAAAGACATTTTCACCGTGCTGGACAAAGTGTTCGAAGGCACTGGAGTCTCTTATAAGGTACTGGACAAGAGCATCATTCTCTCCACCCGTCCGGCAGCCGATTCTTCCGCTGCCGTGCAGCAAGTCGGGAATGTCAAAGGAAAGGTGCTGGATGCAGCCGGCGACCCCATCATCGGTGCCAACATCATTGTGGTAGGTACCACCAACGGTACCATCTCTGACATCGACGGCAATTTCTCCATCCAAGCCGGCAAGGGCGATGTGCTCAAAATCTCCTATATCGGGTTTGTGGACAAAACTGTTACGGTGGCTGATGCCAAACAACTGACCATCACGCTGAAGGAAGATACCGAAACGCTGGACGAGGTCGTAGTTATCGGTTACGGTACGCAGAAGAAGTCGGACGTATCCGGTTCGGTAACTTCGGTGTCGGGCGACAAGCTTTCCAAAATTCCTACTGCCAATGCCGAGATGGCGTTGCAGGGTATGGCTCCGGGTCTGTCCGTGAATTTCGGCAGTGGTGCTGCCGGTTCTTCCGCCACCTTGCAGGTGCGTGGTGTTACCTCCTGGAAGGACGATGATGGCGAAAACAGCGAGAGCAACGGTCCGCTGGTAATCATCGACGGTGTGCCGGGCAACATGTCCTACCTGAACCCCGAAGACATCAAGTCTATCTCCGTATTGAAGGATGCTGCCACGGCGGCCATCTACGGTGCCCGTTCGGCTGCCGGTGTCATTCTGATTGAAACCCACCGCGGCACGATGAATACTGCTCCGAAGATTACCTTCTCCGGCTACTGGGGATTGAGTTCCATGCCCAAGCGTCTGGATGTCTGCAACTCTGCCGAGTTCATCCAAGTGCGCAAGATGGCGCTGACGAATGCCGGTACACCGGAAAGCCGCTGGCCCAAATACATCAGCGAGTATGAGCGCGACCCGAGCCAGTTTGCCGATACCGACTGGCAGAAGGAGTATTACCAACGCGGTTTCACGCAGAAATATAACATCGGTTATACGGCCGGTAGCGCCAACTCCAACGTTTCTCTCTCTGCTTTTTATAGCAATACGGACGGTGTGACTATCGCCACGGGAGATGAGAAGTTCGGTTTCCGCTTGAATTCCGACGTTAAGCGCGGCAAGTTCAAGATGGGCGAATCGGTAAGCTACAGCCGCTGGGCGGCTGAATTGGAGTCCAACTCCGGTTTCTCATCCATCTATCAGGTGACCAACATGGAGCCGCTGGCTTTCCTCTACGACGAGAACAACGACGGCGGTTACGGTGGTGCCATCTCGGGCATGGGTATGTCCGATGCCGGTAACCAGGTGGCTTTCAACAAACTGATAGACAACACGGCCAGCAACGACTATATCGCCGCTTCCGGTTACCTGCAATACGAGCCGGTGAAGGACCTTATCGTGAAGTTCAGTGCCAGCCGTAACATGTACTTCGGCAAATCTCGTCTTTTCAGACCTACCTATGAGATAGGTTCGGCCAAGCGCAACACAATGGCCACCCTGTCCGAATCGCGCACGCAGACCACCAACGACCTGTTGGAACTGACTGCCAATTATGACAAGACCTTTGCCGAGAAGCACAACCTCTCCCTCTTGCTGGGTCTTTCTCAGGAAGAGAACAAGTACGAAGACCTCAGCGCCTATGGTGCCGACTTCGAGAACAACAGCATGAGCCTGATGGGACATGCCAAGAGCAACTATTCCGTAGGCGGTACCAAGACTCGCAGCGCCTTGCGTTCGCTTTTCGGCCGTGTGAACTACAACTACCAGATGCGCTACATGTTGATGGCCTCCTTCCGCTACGATGGCTCTTCACGTTTCGCCAAGGGCAACAAGTGGGGATTCTTCCCTTCCGTATCACTGGGTTGGAACATTGCCAACGAGCCTTTCTGGGAAGACCTGAAAGAAACGGTTTCCATGTTTAAGTTCCGCTTGAGCTACGGTGCGCTGGGTAACCAGAATATCGGTCTTTATCGCTACATCCCGACGCTGAGCTACAATACCAACACCCTGAACTACCCCTTCGGCGGACGCGACACCTCTATGGGATATGCCATCACTTCCTTCCCCTCGAGCGGCATCAAGTGGGAAACGACGGTGTACAAGAACATCGGTGTAGATGTCAGCCTGTGGAACAACAAGTTGGAATTCTCTGCCGAAGCCTATATTAAGAACACCAGCGACATGCTTTCCAGCCGCAACATCAGTCTGGCTACCGGATATAATCCCTCCATCCTGGTGAACGACGGCAAGCTGCGCACTACCGGTTTCGAGATGCAAGCCATCTATCATGGCAAGGCAGGCGGCCTGAAGTACGACTTAGACCTGAACCTGTCTCACTACAAGAGTGTGCTGAAGTCCATGGCCAATCCCGACTATCTCTACGAATATGGCGCCCTGCGCACTTACGTAGGCGGTGAAATAGGTGAGTTCTGGGTATATCAGACTGCCGGCATCTTCCAGAACCAGCAGGAGGTGGACGAGTGGAACTCCGAACACGGCTATAAGGACCAGAATGGTGACTGGCGTCCGTTGCAACCGGTAGCCAAGCCGGGTGACATCCGTTTCGTGGACCAGAACGGCGATGGCATGCTCGATACGAACGACCGTGTGAAGGTGGGCAGCGGTACACCGAAGGTGTCACTGGGTTTCAACGTCAACCTGGCTTACAAGGATTTCGACCTGGTAGCCAACTTCTACGGCGACTTTGGTGCCAAGCGTTACAACTACACCAAGTATCAGTTGGAACGTATGGACCACGTGTTCAACTACGGTAAGAATGCCTTGAAGGCATGGACACCCGAGAATCCCAACACAGACATTCCGCGTGCCGTATCCGGTGACCCCAACGGCAATGCCCGTACCTCTACCCGTTTTGTGGAGAACGGCGACTACCTGCGCCTGAACAACCTGCAACTGGGTTACAACCTGCCGGCCAAGTATTGCAAGAAGATTGGTTTGGGCAACTTGCGCGTCTATGTAGGCGGTACCCGTCTGTTCACCATCACCAAGTATAAGGGTTACGACCCCTCTACCGGTTCTTCTGTCGGGCAGATGGGTATGGACTATGCGGCCATTCCTCTGAGCCGTGACTTCATGTTGGGTCTTAAATTCGGTTTCTAATTAAATTTAATACGAAGATTATGAAATTCAAAAACATACTATTATATGCTGCCCTGTTGGGCGGAATGTCTTTCTCCTCTTGTGCAGATTTCTTGGATGAAGACTCTAATCCCAATGCTTTGTCGCCCAGCGTGTTCTGGAAGAACGAAGGAGATATTATGAAAGGGTTGACCAGTGTTTACGCAGCTTTGCAGCCGAATGTGTCGTGGGCGGTACCCTTCGAACGCTACATCGTGATAGACACCTACCGGAGCGATGAGATAACGCATCGCGATGACGTGACCAGTTGGATGAACATCTCTTCCTTCAACATCGAATCTACCAACTCCGTCATCCGCAAGGAGTGGACCAACCTCTATATGGGTATCAACTATGCCAATCAGTGCCTGAGCAACATCCCCAATGTTCCCGGCGATTCCGAGGCGCTCAATGCCCTGAAGAAGCAGACCATGGCCGAAGCCCGTTTCCTGCGTGCTTACTTCTACTATCGTCTGTATGTGAACTTCGGCGAGCGAGTGCCCATCTATCAGGAAGCACTGACCGGTACGAACGAAGAGTTCTATCCGCCGCAGGCACAGTCCGGTGAACTGGTGAACCTGATTGAATCGGAACTGAAAGCTGTGCAGAGCGACCTGCCTGAAAGCTATGAAGAAAGCGACAAGGGACGTGCCACATGCTATACGGCGGCGGCTCTTCTGGGCAAGTTCTACATGTTCCGCAAGGAATTGAGCAAGGCCGAAGCTGAGTTCAAGAAAATCATTGATAAGGAAGGCATCCTGTTCGGCCTGATGGACAATTGGGCAGACAACTTCGACGGTATGCACAAGAACAACAAGGAGTCCCTGTTTGAAATCCAGTTTACCGGCGATCGTTCCGGCGGACATTCCGAATACAACCTGTTTGCCGTGCATTTGGGTCCCATGGCCGGACTGGATGCCTACGAGGAGGCTTATCCTACGGAATGGATGAGCCAGACCCTGCTGGCCGACAAGACGGTAGATGGCAAGTCCAGCGACCGCTTGCTGAATACACTTATCTTCGATGACCCCGACTGCCGTCCTTTCTATTACGAAGATGGCAAGTCCTTCAAGGACTATCACAACGAAGGCGAAATCTTCTGGCACAAGTACGTTACCCATACCGATGGCATGAGCGACTACTGGGATTACAGTTTCTTCAACGTTTCCGTGATTCGTTATGCCGATGTGCTGCTGCTCTATGCCGAGTGTCTGAACGACCGTGGCGAAACGGAGGAGGCCATCCGATATATAAATAAGGTACGTGCCCGTGTCAATGTGCCGGCATTGCCGCTCACGATGGGCAAGACCGAGGTGCTGAAGCACCTGCAGGAGAAGGAGCGTCCTTGCGAGTTGGCATTGGAAGGCTCGCGTTGGTACGACTTGGTTCGTTGGGGCATTGTGGAAGAGACCCTGAAGGCACACAACAAACCGTTCGTGCAGAACTACGTGAACACCAAGCACCAGTTGCTTCCTATCCCTCACAACGAATTCCTGCTGAACCCCGATTGGGAACAGAACCCCAACTATAGCAAGTAATCTCTTATAATATCGACAATCGTTTATGAAACATCTATTGCCTATATGCGGCGTATGTGGCATCCTATGGCTGGGGGCATGTACCCCGGCCGCCACACAGCCCGGGGAAGCCTTGTTTACGATGCAAGAAGACTTCCCGAATTTGCTGAATGTGAAGAACGTGCCCGAACAATCTTACGGGGGCGACCTCAACCTGTTTTCCGACTTAGGTGCTTGGAGTGGCTATGCCTTGCCGGTGAACCAGAGCCGGGCGTTTGCCGGTGCCTTCATCGGTCCGATGACGATGACCGGTAGAGGATGGGTGGCACAGACCTTGGCACAGCCCACACTGCTGGTTGATGGTGAGAAGTACGACTTGACACGCAACACGCAGACTGCGAAGTACCTGCCCGGCAAGCTGGTGCAGACCTTCAAGGATGCCCGACTGGAATTCACCACCGAGCTCTGCTTTGCCACCTCGCGCACGGCCTTTGTGCGTTCCGTCGTTACCAACCTTGCCGACAAGCCCCTGAGCGTGTCGCTGACCTGGGACGGCGGTGTTTTTGAGAAGAATTCTGTGGCTTCCGCCGTGGACAAGGGCGTCAGGTTCAAGTGTCCGTTCTACGGCCGCCGCTGGGGTGCCAACCGTCAGGTCATTGTCCTGAACAACGAGCCGCCGGTGGACGAGGTGACGACTACCGTACGCTTCCGCACGGCGGACGAAGTGGTGGCCATCGGAAACGACAGCCTGCGTGCCGTCGAGAAGACCGACTATGTGCTGCAACCCGGAAAGAGCTACACTTCGGAGTACACCCAGACCCTGACCCTGAAGGGAGAAGACACGGAAGCGGAAATCGCCGCTATGAATGCCCTTCCCTTCGACCAATGTTTTGCCGACAATGCCAAGCGCTGGAACGAAGGACTGCAACGCGTGCTCTCCACCGACAGCCCTTATCTGAAGGAGAACGCTTACCGCAACATCGTGGTGAAGGCGCTGATGACCCTCAACTCCAACTGGCGTACGCCTGCCGGCGACATCCTGCACGGATGCAGCTTCCCGTCGTACAACGGTTTCATCGGCGGTTGCTGGTCATGGGATGCCTGGCAGATTGCTTCGGGCAATGTCTTCTACAATCCCGAAGGGGCCAAGAGCGAAATGCTCTCTCTGTTCGACTATCAGGCGGAGAACGGCATGGTGCCTGACTTCATCGGTTACAACAAGGCGCGCAACAACTGGCGCGACTCCAAGCCACCCGTAGCCTCTTGGGGTGCCATGAACGTCTATAAGGCCACTGGTGACAAGGCGTTCCTGGGCGAGATATTCGACAAACTCTATAAGTTCCACCGCTGGTGGTTTGCCGAACGCGACCACGACCACAACGGCATCTGCGAGTATGGCTCTACCGATGGCACCCTGATTGCCGCTGCCTGGGAAAGTGGTATGGACAACGGCGTCCGCTTTGACAACACCCGGATGCTGAAAAACGAGATGGAAAATGCCTGGTCTATGGACCAGGAGAACATCTGTCTCAACTCCTTCCTCTATGTGGACAAGCTGACGCTGGCGGAGATGGCCACTATTCTTGGCAAGCAGGAACTGGCAAAGCAGTTGACCGATGAGGCGGAAGTCATCAAGCAGTATGTACAGACCAAGATGTACGATAGCGAAAGCGGCTTCTTCTACGACATCCGTCTGGATGACCGCACGCCTGTCAAGGTAATGGGAGCCGAAGGGTGGCTGCCTTTGTGGGCCGGCATCGCTACACCGGCGCAAGCGGAAAGCGTGAAGAATATCATGATGGATGAAAAACACTTCAACTCTTACTTGCCGTTAGGCACGCTCGATGTCAGCCATCCGGCGCTGCGACCCACGTTCGGTTACTGGCGCGGACCGGTCTGGTTCAACCAGGTATATTTCGGCATTACGGGCTTGAAGCGTTACGGTTATGACAAGGAAGCCGACCTGCTGACCCGTAAGTTCATGGCACATGCCCAAGGACTGATGACCGACGGCCCCATCCATGAGAACTACAATCCGTTGACAGGCGAGGTGCTGAATTCGCCCAACTTCGGATGGTCTTCCGCTTTGATTCTGAGGTTGCTGCTGAATCAATAATACTTTTGACCGAAGGTGCACACTTTACTTGCTGAAGGTGTGTCAAAACGAAAAGGAACTGACATAATGATAGATTTTAGGCACGGATTACACGGATTAGTCAAGAAGAAAACCGTGTAAATCTGTGTAATCCGTGCCTAAAAGAAATCGAGATGCATGTTTTGACACATCTACCAGAGGTATGGTGGAGGTACCGATGAGAATAGGTCGTTTCTATAAACTTATCTGAACCCGTTGGCAGAATTAATTTGCAGACCTGCTCCCTGGTGTTTTCTAATGCGTTGATTATCAGATGTTGAAAAATGACTTGACAGACACTTGTGTTCAGCGTGACAAACACTTGTGTTCAAGCTGACAGACACAAGTGTTTGAGACGACAGACGCAAGTGTCTGTCAAACCGGGAAATATAGGGGGAATAGCAGAAGTTATTTCCTTGCGGATTTAATTCCGCCAACAGGTTTATCTAAAGAAAAAAACATTCAATGAGTAGAATCCGATTTATATTGATTGGGAGTGCGTTGTCGTTGTCACTGACAAGCATGGCACAATCCCAATACAATGGCGCTCCGGTGGAGAGGAATGCCGATGCGCCTAAACAAGATACCTTGACGGTGCATAGAGATAAATACCCACATTCCGACAACGATTGGGAAAACTTTGATGTGCTCCACATCAACCGCCTTCCTTCGGCGGCCACTTTCATGGGCTATCCTACAAAAAGCATGGCTGTAGAGGGTGATAAGACTAAATCGCCTTATTACCTCTCCTTGAACGGGAGTTGGCAGTTCAAGTATGTGCCCCGTTACGACCTTTGTCCCGAAGATTTCTTCAAACCCGGTGCCGACCTTGCCGGTTGGGACACCATCAAGGTGCCTTCCAATTGGGAGATGGAGGGGTTTGGCTACCCTTTCTATGTGGGTAGTGGCTATGGCATTAAGAAGAATCCTCCGTTGATTGATGTGGAGAACAGTCCGGTAGGCTCGTATAAACGTACGTTTACGGTGCCGCAAAATTGGAAAGGACAGCAGGTTGTGCTTCACTTCGGTGGTGTGGCGTCTGCTTTCTACGTATGGGTTAACGGGCAGCAGGTGGGATATTCGCAAGATTCCAAGACTCCGTCCGAATTTGATATTACCCCTTATATAAAAAGCGGCGAGAATGAAATCGCCGTAAGGGTATATAAGTTTAGTGACGGCTACTATCTGGAAGACCAGGACTACTGGCGTTTGGCGGGTATTCAGCGGGATGTATATGTATATGCCCGTCCTGCTATCCACATCCGCGATTATGAACTGGTGACTGACCTTGATGGTGATTATAAAGATGCGGATTTCAATCTTTTTGTGGAGCTGGGCAGTATGCCGGGCAAGAAGCTGAAGGGGGCTTCCGTCGAAGTGGAGCTGTTGGACCGTGAAGGCAAGTCCGTTTACAAGGAATGTAAGCCGTTGCCTGCCCAAGGCAGTGAAATAGCTTTCCGCCGCAAGATTGAATCGCCGTTGTTGTGGAGTGCGGAGAAGCCGAACCTTTACCGCATGAACCTCACTCTTTACAATGGAGGACGGGCGCAACAATATACGTCTCAACTGATTGGATTCCGGAAAGTGGAAACCAAGCACGCCCAGCTTCTGGTGAACGGAAAGCCGGTATATATAAAAGGTGTGAACCGTCATGAGCACGACCCTTATACCGGTCATGTGGTGGACGAGGCAATGATGATAAAGGATATACAATTGATGAAAGAGAATAACATCAATGCTGTACGCACCTCGCACTATCCCAATGATCCGCGTTGGTACGAGTTGTGCGATTTGTATGGCATTTACGTGGTGGACGAGGCAAATGTCGAGAGCCACGGGATGGGGTATGACCCGAATAAGGCATTGGCCAATCAGCCGGAGTGGGAAAAGGCTTTCATTGACCGTACAGAACGCATGTTTGAGCGCGATAAGAATCATCCTTCTGTCATCATCTGGTCGCTGGGCAACGAAAGTGGTTCGGGATGCAACTTCGCGGCTACTTACAACTGGATTCATGCCAACGACCGTTCGCAGCGTCCTGTACATTCGGAAGACGGCATCAAAGGTCCCTATACCGACATCTTCTGTCCCATGTACAAGAAGATTGATGTGCTTATCAACCATGCCATCTATATGCCTTCCAAGCCGCTGATTCTTTGTGAATATGCTCATGCGATGGGTAACAGCGTAGGCAATTTTCAAGATTATTGGGATGTCATTGAAAAATATCCCTCACTTCAGGGTGGCTTTATCTGGGATTGGGTAGATCAAGGATTTGCCGCCAAGGATGAGAAAGGCCGTTTCTACTGGGCATACGGCGGCGACCTTGCTCCGGCAGGGACGCCCAGTAGCGCCAATTTCCAGATGAACGGATTGATTTGTGCCGACCGTACCTTGAAACCGCATATTCACGAAGTGAAGAGGGTGTACCAGAATATTGGTTTTTCGTTGTTGGACTATCACACCGGTCTGGTGGAACTGAACAACAAATACTTCTTTACCGACTTGAGTGACTTTGATTTCGCTTGGTGTCTGGAGGGCAATGGAAAGAAACTTGCTGAAGGCTCTTTCGACGGATTGTCACTGCAACCGCAGCAGCATGGGGTGATTCAAGCGGATTTCCCCGTTATCAAGCCTTTGCCCGGCACGGAGTATTACCTCACCGTATGGGCCACGCAGCGTGAAGACGAAGGGCTTCTGAAAGCTGGTACACAGATTGCATCGGCACAGTTTAAGTTGCCTTTCTTCCATCCGATGGTCATGGAATCCGTTCGTGGAGAGGTGACTCGTTCCGAGACAGATACACGTCTGACCTTGTCTGCCGGAAAAAGCGCTATCGGCTTTGATAAGCAAAACGGAGCACTTTGTTCATATACCATTGATGGAGTGGAAGCGTTAAAAGAATCCCTTCGCCCCAACTTCTGGCGTCCGGTTACAGATAATGACATGGGAGCACGGCTTCACACACGTCTTCGACTCTGGCGTACAGCAGGTCGCGAGGCCCGTTTCATTTCTATGGAGCAACGGCAGGCAGGCGACGGCACTTGCGAGGTGACTTCACGTTACGAAGTGGCAGGTTCATCAGATCTTATTATGAACTACCGTGTTGCGGGCGATGGTTGTATGGATGTGACTTGTACTTTCATTGCAGGTAGTGATACCTTGCCACTGATGCCTCGTCTGGGACTGACACTTACGCTGGACAAGCAGTTTGATACGGTGGAATGGCTGGGACGCGGCCCGCACGAGAACTATATTGACCGTTGCATATCTTCTTACATCGGTCGTTATAAGGGTAACGTCAAGGACCAATACTTCCGCTATGACCGTCCGCAGGAAACCGGCAACAAGGTGGATGTCCGCTGGATGAGCCTGCGCAACGCACAAGGCATCGGCCTGATGGCTATCGGCGCCCCCTATATTGCCGGCAGCACCTACGACTTCCCGACCGAAGACCTTGACGAACCGGGCGTTCGCAAGAGCCAGCGTCATCTTTCGGATGTCATGTCCAAGGATATGACGACTTGGAACATTGACTGGCGTCAGATGGGTGTAGGTGGCGATACCAGTTGGGGAGCCTTCCCGCACCAGCAATACCTGATTCCGGCTTCCCGTTACAGTTTCTCGTTCCGCCTCTGTCCGGTCGTTGATGGAGCGGTTGATGGTGATGCGTTCTATATCGGTCACGATGGATTCGGAAGACGTTTTTAATGGATATCAAATAAAAGTGGATATGAGAAAGAAATGTGTAGTATGGGCGGTTGTCTTGTGTGGGGCAATCTCATCGCATGCCCAGGTTTGCCAGCCCGAAGGAATGGCTTTTCGGGTGAAAGAGGAAGCTTTCAACCGTTCGCAGGTAGAAGAGTTGTCGCAATTCATGACTGATGAGTTAGGTCCTCGTCTGGCAGGCTCTCAGATGAGTGAACGGGCTGAAAGGTTGGTGGTGGATAGACTGAAGGAGTGGGGGCTTGCCAACCCCAGAACAGAGGTCGCTTCTGAATATCCCAAAGGAGGTTGGGACAATGAGAAAAACTATGTGGCCATGACCTTCCCTTATTATTGCAGTTTTGCCGCCAATCCCAAGGCATGGTCAGGTAGTACGGACGGTTTGGTGAAAGGTGAATGTATGGCACTTGACGTGAAAACTAAAAGTGATTTGGAAAAGTATCGTGGAAAACTAGCGGGAAAGATTGTGCTGATGCCTGTTCAGCAGGAGTATCAGATTTCCTACGAACCTTTGGCCAGCCGCTATACGGACGCGCAATTGCAGAGAATGACTCAAGACCGTCGTCCGGGTAAACGCCGCCAGGCATCGGATGGTGAGAACTGGAAAGCCATGCAGGAATTGCAGCATGCTGTCTCTTTGTTTTTGAAATCGGAAAATGTGCTGGCAGTAGTCTGTGGCGGTGGTACGTTCAATGTCCCTACGTCGCGAAGAGTAGAATATAAGATAGGTGATTCGCAGCCTGTTCCGGAAATCATTCTTCCTATCGAAGACCACGGACGCATGGTACGCTTATTGAATAGGGGCAAAAAGGTGGAAATGGAACTGGATATTCAGAACCGTTTTACTGAGACCCGTCATGTCAATAATGTCATAGCGGAAATTCCGGGTTGCGATTCCAAGTTGAAGAACGAGGTGGTGCTTATCGGTGCTCATCTTGACTCTTGGCATGGCGGTACCGGAGGGGCTGACAACGCATCGGGTTGCATCGTTATGATGGAAGCTATGCGCATTCTTCGGGCACTGGGTATTTCCCCTCGTCGTACCATTCGTCTGGCTTTATGGGGCGCGGAAGAACAGGGGTATTATGGTTCCAGAGGCTATGCTTCCACGTATCTGTATGATTCGAAGAAGGGGAGTGCTTTGCCCGGATATGACCGGTTTGCCCTTTATCTGAATATGGATTTCGGTTCCGGACGTTTTCGAGGAGTCTATTTGGAAGAAAACGACCAGGCGGTACCTTTCTTTGAAACATGGATGAAGCCTTTTAAATCGTTAGGATTCACTACGCTTTCGCCTTTCAAGGTCGGCAGTACCGACCATGTCAGTTTCTCTGTGCTGGGACTTCCTGCTTATCAGTTTATTCAGGATCCGTTGGAGTATGACCGTACCTATCACACGACAATGGACACTTACGAGCGTCTCTCATTGGAAGACCTGAAAGTGAATGCCGCTATCGTGGCATGGCTTGCCTTGAATGCCGCGATGGACGATAATCGCATTCCTGCCAAGCCCGGTTATCCGGAGGCTTATTCCCGACGTTGATAGTTCATCTGTTTTGAAATAGTAATGTTTATAGAACTATGCTCGCTACAAGAATCTGTGGCGAGCATAGTTCTATGTTTTTTCGGGAGTTTATAGCTATGCCTTGAGGCTTGAAATGAAGCGTGGATGTCCTTATTCCTTTGCCAGTTGCTTCACCTCTTCCCCTTCCTTCTCAAAGCGGTAGTTGCCGCCCCGTTCGCTCAATTCAAAGAGGGAGAGCTTTTCGGTGGCATTGTCCACAATCATCAGGGCGCTCTGTTCGGCGAAGCGGTTCACTTCGAGGACGAAGGGTTCTTCGGTGATGATCCGGTTCACCAGCAGGCTGTCGTTGATGTAGATGGAGGTGGAATCTCCGGCGAAGCCTTTCGTCAGTGTGATGGTATAGGTTTCGATGAAGTTGCGGTTTTCCGCTTTCTGTTGTTGCAGCCTCATGCTCATGTAGACAAAGATGACGACTACGAAAATCACGGCAAAGGCAAGGATGCCGTTGCCTATCATAAACTGTTTGTTGGTATTAAGACGATGTGCCATATACGGTTGGTTTTAAGAAACACTGCAAATGTAATGAATAAAATTGAACCGGAGGATAAACATTTGAACAAATAGGAAAGAATGCTTTGAGGGTAATTCGCTAATATTGCGGTTGTAAAACAAATTGTTAAAGATACTATGAAACTGAATTTCATTTTTGGGCTCTTGTTTTCTGTAGTTGCATTGCAGATGAAAGGGGCTGGAGGAACCCCTGAAGGGCTTCCTCCGTTTGTTCGTTTTCCTGGGTTGGAGCAGGAAGTTTACATTACGCGTGATACGTGCAAAAGTGTAGAGGGACGTTTTCCCGGCTTCTCCCCTTTTTTCGTGATTTATCCGGACAAGCCGTGCGATGCTTCCGAAGCGGCGGCGTTGACGGATGAATTGGGTATTGCGTCCTATGCGCACACCTATTCGGGGACGGTCTGTGTGATGAACCCCTTGGGAAAGGAGTATGATGCGGTGAAGGATTTGGAAGCTTATAAGAATTTCCTGAACAAGATGCGTGTTTTTACTAATCTGAAGATAATCGGTATAGGTAAGGGGGCGACGTTCGTTAATAGAACCATTGCCGGACATGCGGGTGCTGTTGCCGGTATCGTATCGCTGAATGGCCGACCGGCCAAGACGGCCGAGGGTGCCGCCCCCGTTCCTGCTTTTATTGCCGGAACACACAGTCGGCAGGTAGCGGCAGCCTATATCTTGCAGAATCAGGCGGAACCGGTGCGGAAAGAAGACGGGTTGGCTTGTTATGCCAACCGGCAGGAGCCTCTACAGCAGGTTGTGGTGAGTGCAAACAAGTACATTTCCCTGAAAGAAGCTTTTGCGGAAGCTTGGAAGACTTTGCTTTGCAAGAACTACCGTTTCAACAATTACGAACATACTTGGTACACAGGAGCTCAATTCGACCAATATGGTACGTATGAGCTGGAGCCGTATATCATGCCCGAAGATTGGGGAATCACTCGTCGTGTGATGAAGAAAGACCTTATCGGTACAGGCGATTTCCTATGGTATGAATTCCATCCGGAAGCTACTTTGAAGGCAGAAAAGGCTTCTGTGCCGTTGTTGCTTTTGCTGCATGGCAACAACAATGATCCGCGTACGCAGGCTGAGACATCCGGTTTCATTGAGCTGGCGGCCGAGGAAAACTTCATCGTTGCTGAACTGGAGTGGCAGGGCAACGGTTATGCTCCTATGGGGTTGGACGGCATCGAGCAGGTGGTGTATCATCTGTTGAAGACCTATCCGCAGATAGACCCTTCGCGGGTATATGCCGAAGGGCTTTCGGCAGGAGCCGCCACGGCTACGGGGCTCGGTATACGCAAGTCGCACGTGTTTGCCGCTGTGGGTGCCCAATCGGCTGGGCTGACCCCCGACCGGTATATGTTCGGCTACAATGGCGAAGCGCTGATGAACGAGGCGGTGCAGAAACGGGGCAGTGTGGAGACCGCTTATTTCTCTGTGACGGGTACGGACGACGAAGTTGTGCCTTTTGTAAGCGAGAACAATTGGCGCACCAATGCCTTTTTCTGTGCCTGGACTGCCTATCAGACCATGAACGGCATGGAGGTGAGCAGTCGACCTGACTTTTCGAAAGATGCCACCTTCGGCATAGCGCTGAAGGATAGGGAAGTGATTTCCACCAACAAGCGCGTCACGATGGAAGCGGGAGTGCTTTACAAGGGAAACATTCCGCTGATTAAAGTCGTGGCTGTGAATGACTACGGTCATTGGAACTTCAAGCCTGACGCACGGTTGATGTGGGATTTCATGAAACAATTCTCCCGCGACCCGCAGACGAAGAAACTGGTTTATAACAAGCGATAATCGGCAACTTTTATCGGAAGTAATCTCTATGCAGGCCACGGCTCTTTCTTTTAAGGGAATTAGAGGGAGCCGTGGGTGCTGATAAGGGATGTACAAGGTTTATTGATACTCACTCGGATTTATGCCGAATTGCTTTTTAAAGCAGGTAGAGAAGTGGGGAAGGGTATTGAAGCCGGTCATGTCCGCTATTTCGGAAATGGTATAGGTTCCTTCCTTGATTAGTTCGGCTGCGCGGTTCAGTTTATAAGTTCTGAAGAAAACGCTTGGATTCTTGCCGGTTAACCCTTTCACCTTGTAGTAAAATTTGGTACGGGAGATTTTGAGTAATTCGGCCATCCGCGTGATGTCCAGTTCCGGATTATCCAGTTCATTTTCCATTAGTTTATACAGTTCTGTCATGAAGGCCTCGTCTTTTGGGGTAAGGGCAAGTTCTTTCATCTGGCTTGTCCGGGTATTGTTCGTCAGGAAACTACGCATTTTATCACGGTTCGTCAATAGTGATTCAATCAGGGCCAGTAAGTAAGCCGGTTCAAAAGGTTTGGGCACGTATGCGTCTGCTCCGGTATGCAATCCTTCTATCTGGTTTTCCACAGTGGATTTGGCGGTTACCAGAATGACGGGTATGTGACAGAATTGCAGGTTTGTTTTAATCTCTTTGCAAAGCTGGTAACCGTCTTTGTCCGGCATCAGTACATCGCTCAGTATTAAATCCGGAGCTTCGTCTACAATGGTCTGGAAGATGTTGGTGGAATTGAGTCGGCTGATGATGTGATAATGCGGGGTCAGCAGAATCTGCAGATAGTGCATGATGGCCGGGTCATCGTCTACTATGAGTATTGTTTTCGGACTTGTTTTACCTTCACGGGCAGCATCCGGTTCTATTTTCGCAGGTTCTATGGAAGTATTGTTCAGGAGTGTTTTTTTACCATAGAACCGTTCCTCTTTTGTGTACGAGAAATCGTCTGCGGGCAGAATCAGGATAAACATGGCTCCGTTCCCTTCTTTCCGGTTTGCCGCTTTCAAGTGTCCGTGGTGCAACCGGGCAAGGCATCGGGCATAATAAAGCCCGATGCCGGTTCCCAAATTGTAAGTCCCTTTGTTGCCTTTTATCTGATAGAACCGTTCAAAGATTTTTTCCAGCTGTTCTTCCGGAATGTTTTCTCCGGTGTTGGTTACGGAAATCCGGATATACCGGACGCTTTTGTCTTGTTCTGTCAGGCAGAAGAACTCTTCGGCTTCTTGGCGTGTGACGATGGCGAACGAGATTTCTATTTCACCTCCTGTAGGAGTAAACTTCATGGCATTGGAAAGCAGATTGCTCAGTATTTTCTCTACTTTGTCTTCATCGGCCCAATAGAGGATGTCATGGTGTAATCCCTGAATGCTAAGGGTTATATTCTTGCTTTGGGCATTGATGTTGAAGAAACTGATGATTCGTTTGATGGTGGAGGCAAGGTTGGTCTGTTGGACCTCCAGTCCCAGATTGTCGTTGTCTAATTTGTTGAAATCGAGCAATTGGTTGACTAGCTGGAGCATCCGCAGAATACCGTCTTGCAGAACATTCAGTAGTTCCCGGTTGGCACTGTATTGGCCGGGGGCGGCACACAGTTGTCTGATGGAACCCAACATCGTGGTCAGTGGTGTCCGGAACTCGTGGGATATGTTGGTAAAATAGCTCATGTATGTCTTATTCATTTTCTGCTCTTGTGCTTTTTCTTGTTCGGCACGGCAGGCGGTTTCTTTCTCGATTCTTACGCGCCGCCAACTGTGTATAAGTGTACCGGCTATTCCGATGATTGCCAGAGCATATGCACATCTTGCCCACCAGGTATTCCAAGGAGCAGGTTTGACGATGATGCGCAACTGTTTTTCTTCTCCGATTATGCTTTGGTCTTCATTGGTGATTTTTACTTTGAACATATAGGTTCCTGTGGGAAGGTTGGCATAATAAGCTTCCCGGTTGGTGTGTGCATTTATCCAGTAGCGGTCAATGCCTTCCAATTGGTAGTGATAGTGTATTCGTTCGTATTCACTATAATCCAATGCGGCAAATGATATGCTGAAGCTGGTCTGGCTATGTTTCAGATATACGTCCGGTTGGTAGGAGAGGTCCTTGTCGATGATTGCATTCTTTCCGGGATATACAAGCTTGTTATGAATCTTCAGATTCTCGAACGTCAGGGGAACATCGTATTTGAAAGGAGTTTCCACCGGATTGAAGAATGTCATTCCGTGAGTGCCGCCGAATACTAAGGTTCCGTTTGAAAGTCGGCAGGATGCACGGTCGTAGAATTGATTGCCGCCGATACCGTCGCTTGCATAGTAGTTGCTGATTTGATTGGTCCGGCGCTCATATTTACTTAATCCGTATAATGTGGATATCCATAGGTTCCCTTGTATATCTTCTTCGATGCTGCAAATCTCTGTGCAGCCAATGCCGGATATGGGAGATAATTTATGATTCTGCGAGGTATATCGTAAAAGCCCGTTATGGCTGAAAGTGAAGTGAAGGCAAGAAACATTGCCGAGGCCAAATTCTTCAGAGCCATCTGCTATTTCGAACTGACCACTTTGTGGGGGACTCCTCCTTTGGTAGATAGGGTATTGAAGAATTCGGAAGAGTATAAGGTGCCCAACTCCACTGCCGAACAGTTGTGGAAATTCATGGAGACAGACCTTACGGAAGCTATAACTTCCGGGAAACTCACTTCGAAAACGAGTTTGGAAGACAGGGACGGGGGAACCCGCGCCACGTTGGAGGCTGCCCGCTGCTTGTTGGGAAAGATTTATCTGTATCAGGAGAAATATGCCGATGCCAAAAGTGAGTTGGAGAAGGTCATTTCTTCCGGCAAATATGATTTGATAGCCGATGTCAGCACATTCTATCATCCGGCCTCTGCAGGCTGCAAGGAGTATGTGCTGGAGTGTGTGCGCCATTACGACCCTTCCAACATGTATTCTCAGGAGGGCTGGTTCGGCATCTTGGCCAATTGGGGATTCGGCTATGGCTTTATAGCCGGTCCGGAAGCGTCCATGCACTATAAGTTCAACACTACCAGCGGTTACAGCTACTTCAATCCGTCAAAGTCTTTGTACGATGCCTTTGTGGCTGAGGAGGGTGCCGACGGGTATCGCTTGAATGCCTGGATCAGGACCTGGGAGCAGGTGATTGCCATGAACATTGCGGTGAACACGACTACCAACAAATATGCCAGCGAAGGCTATTTCCGTCTGAAATGGCTGGCAAGCACCGATGACGAATTTGTAGGGTATTGGTGTGGAAACCAGAGCAATACTCCGGTCATCAGATATGCGGATGTGTTGCTGATGGCTGCCGAGGCTTGCCTCCAGGCGGGAGACCAAGCCGGTGCCGACGAATATCTGGGCAGAGTGCGCGACAGGGCCCGTCTTCCCAGAAAGAGTCATGTGACGCTTTCCGATATAAAGCTGGAGCGCCGCTTGGAACTTGCTATGGAAGGCATGCGCTTCCAGGACCTGAAGCGTTGGGGGGATGCTCCGGCGGTATTGGCGGATAAAGGGAAAAAGTTACCGACTTTCCAGATTGTACCTGACCCGAATAATGACCTCACTACGGCAGCAGGCATCTACAACGCCCGTTATACGACCAAAACCACTTATGTCGATAATGAAAAGTCGTTGGCGGGTTGGACTCCCAATCGCGACGAGTGGCTGCCGTTTCCTGAAAATGAATTGGAGGTGAACAGCAACCTGAAACAGAATCCCGGTTATTGATTTATCCTGAGAAATTCACAATTCGGTTTAACTATATAAAGAAGAAAAACATGAAAAGAAACTTAGTGATATTTGCCCTGCTGTTTGTTTGTATGGCTATAGGGGCGCAAACGGTATTCAAGAATGAAGAGGTAGAGGTTTCCTTGTTGAAAGAGAAGACTTGGGTATTTTCCACTTGGGACTATACTACCATGTATCTGATAGAGGGCGAAGACAAGGCCGTGCTGATTGATACCGGCACGCGTTGTGCGGATTTGGATAAGATTGTGGGACAGATAACCGGGAAACCGCTGGAAGTAATCGTCACCCACATGCACCCCGACCATGCCGGCTGCATCAAGTATTTCGATAAAGTATGGATGCATCGGGCCGATACGGTGCTGGTGCCCCAGCATGCGGCAGATTATCAAGGAGAATTCCTCTATATGGAAGAAGGACAAGTGTTCGACTTGGGTGGACGCAAGCTGGAAGTGGCATGGATGCCCGGGCATACGCCCGGTTCGGTGGTACTCCTGGACAAGGCAAACGGAGACTGTTATTCGGGTGATGCGTTCGGCTCGGGTGAAGTATGGCTGCAGTGTGTGCCGATGTCTCCCATCGCCACTTTCCATGAGTCGTGTTGCCGTATGGAAAAGCTCATGAAGGAAGGGCACATCAAGGATATCTGGTGCGGACATTATCCTTATCTGAAATCTTCTTTGCCGCTGGCCTATATTCAGACGATGATACGTATTTCCCACAGGCTGATGAATGGAGACCAGGAAGGTTCGGAACCTTATTCCAACTATTTCATCAAGATGCCTCCCACTGCGAGGAAGTTGGCCGAAGGCCGGGCGATGATTGTATATGATTCGACTAATATTCCGGAAGCCCGGTAACACACATGGCTATTCCTCTCTCACTTTAAGGCGTAGTCCTTGTATGCACGAGATGTGCATCTCGTGCATACAAGGGCCGGCTGTTAAAAGCATGAGGGTTATACCTTCACTCCTGAAAGGCATAACCCTCATACAACAAGCCAAGTAGCCCGTCCTTCTATTTGCCGTATTCGCTCGGACTTACTCCGAACTGCTTCTTGAAGCTCTTCGAGAAGTGGGACAGCGTGCTGAATCCCGTCATGTCCGCAATTTCCGAGACGGTATGTTTCCCTTCCGTTATCAGTTCGGCGGCACGGTTCAGCTTGTAGGTCTTGAAGAAGGTGCTGGGGCTTTCGCCGGTCAGTCCTTTTACTTTATAGTAGAACTTGGTGCGTGATATTCTCAGCAGTTCGGTCATGCGGGCAATGTCCAGTTCGGGGTTGGAGAGCTTGCTCTCCATCAGGTGGTAGAGTTCGGTCATGAAGACATTGTCTTGCGGGGAGAGGATGTTCTCTTCCATCTTGTCCGTCTGCGTGGCTTTTCCCAGCATGTTGCGCGCTTTCTCGCGGTTCTTGAGCAGCGACTTGATGAGCGCCAGCAGGTAGGCAGGGTCGAAAGGCTTGGTCACGTAGGCGTCGGCTCCCGTGTCCAGTCCTTCCACCTGGTTTTCCACGGTGGCTTTGGCCGTAACCAGAATCACGGGCAGATGGCAGAGCTGCAAGTCTTCCTTTATCTCCCGGCAGAACTGGTAACCGTCCTTGCCGGGCATCACCACGTCACTCAGAACCAGGTCGGGTGACTCCTCATGCAGCGCCTTCAGCGCATCGTCGGCATTGAAGCGGCAGATTACCTTGTAGTGGGCGGAGAGGAGGGTGCGCAGGTAGTGCGCCACTTCGGTGTCGTCGTCCACCACCAGCAGGGTGGGTTGCTTCTCGCCGGTGCCGGTCTTGTTCTCGGCAGGCTGCGAGGCGGCGGCCAGCGGGAAGGCTTCCGACTGGTTGCTCTGTTCCGTTGCCCGTTCGTCTTCGGCATACGCGGCGTCGTTCACGGGCAGGACGAAGGTGAACACGGCGCCGCTTCCCTCTTCGGGCTGGCTGGCTTTCAGTTGCCCGTGGTGCAGTACGGCCAGGCTGCGGGCGTAGTACAGGCCGATGCCCGTTCCCCAGTTGTAGGTACCTTCGGCTTGGTTGCCTATCTGGTAATAGCGTTCGAATATCTTCTCTATCTTGTCTTCGGGGATGCTCTGTCCCGTGTTGGCCACGGACACTTTGATGTACTGCGTGATGCGCCCGTCGGCGGACAGGCCGAAGAGCCGCGCGGCTTTCTCACGGTCTATTACGTCGAAGCCGACACTGATTTTACCGCCTTGGGGCGTGAACTTCAGGGCATTGGACATCAGGTTGTTGAATATCTTTTCCACCTTGTCCTCGTCCAGCCACATCAGGAAGGTGTCTTCCAGTCCGTAGGTGTTCAGGTCGATGCCCTTGTCGTCGGCGTTCACCCGGAAGATGCCCACCTGGTGTTGCAGGCAGGCGATGAGGTCGGCGCGCTTCACTTGCAGGTGCAGGGTGTCGTTCTCCAGCTTGTTGAAGTCCATCATCTGGTTGACGAGCCTCAGCATGCGGTTCACGCTGCGCTGCACGATGTGCAGCAGGTTCTTGTCCGCACCCTCTATTTGCGGATTGGCGCAGAGCTGGTTCACGGGACCGGAAATCATGGTGAGCGGTGTGCGGAACTCGTGCGAGACGTTGGCGAAGAAGCTCATGTTCATCCGGTTCACCCGTTGCTCCTGCTCCTTTTCCAGGCGGGCGCGGCGGGCGGCCTCCTTTTCGGCGCGGACGCGGAGCAGGGCACGCAGGAAGAGAAGGGCGAGGGCGGTTGCCAACAAGAAGTAGATGCAGTAGGCCCACCACGTGCGCCAGGGAGCCGGATATACGCGGATGCGGATGGAGTTCTCGGCCTCCACGATGCTCCGGTCGTTGTTGGTGATTTTCACGTGGAACACATACTCGCCTGCGGGCAGGTTGGCGTAGTAGGCCTCGTGGTTGTTGCGGGCGTCTATCCAGTAGTTGTCGAAGCCCTCCAGATGGTATTGGTAGTGCACCCGTCCGTACTCGCTGTAGTTCAAGGCGGAGAAAGAGATACTGAAACTGTTCTGGTCGTGCTTCAGGTGTATGTCGGGGCAGTAGGAGAGGTGCTTGCCGATGGTTTCTCCGTGCAATTGCGGGCGTATCAGCTTGTTGTGTATCTTCAGGTCGCTGAACAGCAGCGGGATGTTGCGCTTTATGGGTACGTCGATGGGGTTGAAGAACGTAAGGCCGTGCGTGCCGCCGAAGACGAGCGTTCCGTCGGGCAGACGGCACGAGGCGCGGTCGTAGAACTGGTTTCCGCCTATGCCGTCGGCGGTGTAATAGTTGGTGAAGCGTCCGGCTGTCCGGTCATATTTGCTCAGTCCGTATTGGGTGCTTATCCAGAGGTTGCCTTGTCGGTCTTCCTCGATGCCCGATATGTCGAGGCAGGAGGTGCCGGGCATGGGTGTCATCCGGCCCGTTTCGGGATGGTAGCACATCAGACCGTTGCTTACGGTGCCTATCCAGAGAATGCCGTATGTGTCTTTGTACAAGGCCGTGGGGACGAATACGGAGCGGCGGATGCAGGCTTTCCAGTCCTCCTCCGCGATGTCCACCGTGCCCGTTTCCAGGTTTTCGATGTCGATATGCTTGATGGGTTGGTAGAAGCCCGTCACCATCAGCCGGCGGTTATCCATCATCGCCAGGCCGGGCACGAAGGTGAACCCCTCGAAGAGCTTCATCGCCTCGAATTCCTTCTTGCCGGGGCGCAGGGCATAGACGTTGACCGTGGCGGTGCCTATCCAGATGGTTCCGTCGGGCGACTGGGCGATGGACATGGGCAGGAAAATCCGGTGCCGTTCCTCTATCTTCAGCTGCCCGTCGGGCGTGTAGCGGGCTTTCAGCACTTCGCTGTCGGTGCTTGTCATCCAGAGGTTGTTGTCGCTGTCCACCATCAGCTGGTTCACGTAGATGGCTTTCTGTTTCTCTTGCCCCCAGAACGTTTCGGGGTCGATGTGCCTGATTTCGCTGCTCTTCGTGTCATATACGTAGATGCCGTCCATCAGGGTGGAAATCCACAGCTTGTGGTCCTTGCCGGCGCTTAGCGACACCACGGACTTGTTGTTCAGCTCGGAGCGCAGGTAGTTGTCGTTGTTGAACCGCTCCTTGTAGTGGTAGCACACGGTGTACCCCTGGTCCACGGAGCCTATCCACAGGTTCTGCTGCGAGTCGGTGAACATCTGGCTGATTCGGAAGCGGGGCATCTCGAAGGGGAATCCGTTCTCGCCCTGGCGGGTCACGCTGCCGGTGCCCGGGTTGTAGTAGAACATGCCGTGTCTGGCGGTGTTCAGCAGCAGGCCGTTGTTGCCGTAGGGGTGTATGTAGTCGATGTCGGCGTTGCACAGCGTGGTGTTTCGGGCGATGGGCTGCGGCAACGGCTTGAAGCTGCGCGTGCGGGTGTCGAAGATGCTGAGGGTGTGGTTGCCGGTTATCCACAGCTCGTTGTTGTGCAGGTACGAGTAGTAGGGATAGCCGCTGAGGGCGACAGACTCTTTCAGCTGCAGGGTAGATAGGTCGTAGCAGCGGAGCCCGGTGGAGGTCATTACCCAGAGGTTGTTGTCGGGGGCGATGTGGCACTGGGCGTAGAAGGTATGTCCGGAGCTGATGTCAGGCAGTACGCAGATAATTTTTTCCGTTTCGGGGTGGTAGGCGTAGAGCTGGAAACCGGTGTTCAGGAAGATGCGCCCGTTGCGGTCTTCCAGAATTTGCCGTATGTTCTTGTTGTCGGCCTCGACGGGGATGATGCGGAAGTTGTCCTTGTCGGTGTATAGACACACGCCGTTCACGGTGCCCACCCAGAAGCGGTTCTTCGAGTCGCGCAGCAGGTGGGTAATCTGGTTGTCGGGCAGTCCCAGCGAGTCGTCGGTGCAGAAGTACTGGTGGTAGTCGTGCACGTTGTATCTGTTCAGCCCGCGGAACGTGCCTATCCATATATGGCCTTGTGCGTCTTCGGCCATGGCGGTGACTTTCTGGTTGGAGAGGTCGTTGGCTATGACGGGGCTTTCAATCTCGGCATCCCGGTTTTCGGATATGGGTTCTTTGGCATCGCATGCCAGCAGGCACAGGGCAGACAACAGCATGCCCGCCGACAGGCGGAACAGTGTGCGGAGGATTTTCCGGTTAGACAAGGTCATATTAAGGAATTTTGAATGATGTGCGAAAATAAGGATAAAAATTGAATATAAGTTGCTTTACAACATGTTTTGAACAAAAGAACAAACATTTGAACGTATGGGCAAGCGCTTTTAAACTTCCGGGCAAATCCTTTTTACATGTCGGCCAGCCCTTCCGGTGCAATCGGCGTAATATTGCAACCGGAAAACAACTTGAAAAAATAACCGGAATTCATCAACTTAAAAAAACGGTATACAACCATGAAAAAGCAACCTTTATCTATGCTTGCGTTGGCCTTCCTGCTGATTCTCTCCTCTTGCGGACAGACAGCGGGCGTGAAGACCGCCGACGCGCAACAAGCTCCGGGCGAAATCATCGCCTCTTCCGAGACAGCCATCACCGAAACAGAGTCGGGCAAAGTGGGAGGATTCCTGCAAGACGGTATCTATATATATAAAGGTATTCCCTACGCCAAGGCAGAGCGCTTCATGCCGCCCCAGCCTGCCGACAAATGGGAAGGCGTGCGCAGCAGCCGCATGTTCGGTCCCACCTGCCCGCAGGGCAAGCGTGCCGGATGGGGTGCCGATGAGCACGCTTTCGCCTTCCATTGGGACGACGGTTATCCCGGTGAAGACTGCCTGAGGGTGAATATTTGGACTCCGGGCCTGAACGATGGCAAGAAGCGTCCCGTCATGGTGTGGCTGCACGGTGGCGGCTATTCGGCAGGCAGCGGTCAGGAACTGCCTTCGTATGACGGCTTCAACCTCGCCAAGAAGGGCGATGCGGTGGTTGTCACGCTGAACCATCGCCTCAACGTCCTTGGCTTCCTCGACCTTTCTGCCTACGGCGACAAATATGCCCAATCCGGCAATGCCGGCCTGCTCGACCTCGTGGCAGCACTTCAATGGGTAAACAAGAATATAGCCGCGTTTGGCGGCGACGCACAAAACGTAACGATTTTCGGACAGTCGGGCGGCGGCGGAAAGGTATCTACATTGCTTGCCACTCCGTCTGCCAAAGGGCTCTACCACAAGGCCATCGTTCAGAGCGGCTCCATGCTTCGCACGATGAATGCCAAGTATTCCCGTCGCATCGGCGCTGCTGTGATGGACGAGCTGGGACTAAAAGCCTCGCAGATAGACGAGTTGCAGAAAATGCCTTACGAACGGCTGCTTGCCGCCGGTGAGAAAGCCGTTGCCAAGGTGAAGGCCGAGGCCGAGAAAGAGGACGGCATATCCACCTTCATCTTCGGATGGGCGCCCACCGTGGACGGAGACGTGCTGCCCGCACAGCCCTTCGACCCGCAGGCGCCTGCACAGAGCAAGGACGTGCCCGTAATGATAGGCACTACGCTGCACGAGTTCACCATGAGCACCTACGTACCTGCCTTCCGCACCATTACGAAAGAGAAGGCAGTGGAACTTCTGAAGCAACGCTATGGCGACCGCACGGACGACTTCCTCGCCGCCTTCGAGAAAGCCTATCCCGGCTATCAGCCGAAAGACCTGGTGGACGTGGACTTCGTCTTCCGTCCTGGCGCCGTGGAGCAGGCACGGCTGAAAGCCGCCCAAGAAGGCGCTCCGGTCTATATGTACCTGTTTGCGTGGGAGTCGCCCGTGCTCGACGGCATGTTCCGCAGCACGCATTGCATGGAGATACCTTTCGCCTTCAACAACGTAGTGCGCCACGCCACGATGACCGGCGGCGGTGCCGAGGCGCAGGCGCTTGCTGACAAGATGAGCGGTGCCTGGCTGAACTTCGCCCGCACCGGCAATCCCAATGCCGAAGGCCTGCCCCAATGGGAGCCTTATACGGCCGAAGGCGGCGCCACGATGTTCTTCAACAACACGTGTGAGGTGAAGCACCACCACGACAAGGAGCTGCTGGAGGTGGTACGAGCGTTCCCGACACGCGGTTTCTGACGGGACGGATGTACGTCCTTTCGGAAAGGTAATACGCTGCCAATGAAAAAGTTGCTTTGCCAATCTCAGGACGCTGCTTTGGCACAGCCTTGCCAACATATAGGCAAGGTCTTGCCTGCCTATTGGCAACGGCTTGCCAACCCGTTGGCAAGAGGCTGCCAGTGGGTTGGCAGGAAGTGGTAGCAACGCCGCCATCCATATAAAAACAACACTTGAATTATTAACATAAATCTAATTTAAACGAAAATGAAACAAATCATGAAGCTGACAGAACGGAGGAGATTCGCCACACTGGCACTCTTCCTGTTAATCTGCCTTCCTTTCACGCTGGCACAAGCCCAGACGATGAAAGTGACCGGCAAGGTGACCGACAACCTGAACGAACCGATGATTGGTGTAAGTATCGTAGAGAAAGGTACTACCAACGGTTGTATTACTGATATTGACGGTAATTATACATTGAATGTAAATCAGGGAGCGACAATCATTTTCTCTTACATCGGCTACGTAACCCAAGAGAAACAAGCCGTTGCCGGTGTGATGAACATTGTCTTGAAAGAAGACAGCGAGACGCTGGACGAAGTGGTGGTAGTAGGTTACGGTGTGCAGAAGAAAAGCTCACTGACTGGTGCTGTATCTTCGGTGAAATCAGAAGATATGGAAGCTCGTACCATTACTCGCCCGGAACAAGCCCTTCAAGGTAAAACGGCAGGTGTACAGGTACTTAGTGCCTCTGCCAAGCCGGGATCTTCTCCCTCTGTTCGTATTCGTGGTATCAGTTCTAATGGTTCATGTGACCCTCTGTATGTAGTTGACGGACGCATTGCCTCCGATATTGGAGGTATCGACCCCAACGACATTGAGTCTATGGAAGTACTGAAAGATGGTGCCTCTGCTGCCATTTATGGTGCTGCTGCCGGTAATGGTGTTATCTTGATTACCACCAAGAAAGGTAAAGGCAACGGCAAAATCACTTATGATTTCCAATACACTTCACAGAGCCTTGGTCGTGTGCCCGAAGTAATGAACGCTCAGCAGTATAAGGACTTCTATGTAGGCATTGGCAATCTTGATGAAGGTGTGTTCAATGCAAACTGGGATGGCAAAACCCAAACAGATTGGACAGACGTGGGCTTTGAAAACAGTTCCATGAAGCGCCACAATATAACTTTCTCCGGTGGTAGTGAAAAGGGTTCTTTCTATCTTTCACTCTCTCATTTGGATAACGATGGTATGATTGTCGGCAACGCAGATACTTATGAACGTCTGACAGGTATGGTAAATGCCAACTGGCAAATCAAACCGTGGTTGGAAGTAGGAACTAACAATCAGATAGAACACTACAAGAACCAGTCTGTGGCCGAAGGCTATGAATACGGAAGCTACTTGCTCTCTGTCCTTCAGATTGACCCACTGACTAAACCGCTTTATGCTATTGACAACCTGCCCTCATATATGGCTTCTATTTATGCACAACACCCCAATATGCTGGGCGATGGCAATGGCAATCTTTACGGTGTTTCTCCTTATACTGGCAATACGGAAGCCATCAATCCGCTTGCAATGCGTGACCGTTCGTTTACCAAAAACAGAGGTTTCAACATCAATGGTACTACTTATGTGAACTTCAAGCCTATCAAAGGATTGACCATTACTTCTCGTTTGGGTTATCGCCTTTCCAATTATTCTTCTTATGGTGTGGCTCAGGATTACTACTATCACGGCACAGCCAAGCAGGATTATGTACAGGTAGATGCGTCTGACGGCAACACGGTTTATTACCAATGGGAAAACTTCTTGAACTATACCCGTTCATTCGGTCAACATAATGTGACAGCTATGCTGGGTACTTCTTACAGCCAGAACCGTACTTATAGTGTCAGTGGTAACAAAAAGGGCGATGATAAGAATATCGGTTTCTTGCAAGACAATCCGCTCTTCCACTATTTCGCGTATGCCACTTCAGATGCCACAAAAGACATCAATGGCGGTGAACCGAATTATCTGCGTAAATTGGCTTACTTCGGTCGTTTGAACTACGACTATGCAGGCAAGTATATGGCTCAGGTTTCACTGCGTGCCGATGCTGCCGACCTTTCCGTATTGCCCAAAGACAAACGTTGGGGATACTTCCCTGCCGTATCATTAGGCTGGGTTGTTTCTCAGGAGAAATTTATGTTGGGCACCGAAGACTGGTTGTCACAACTGAAACTCCGTGCCAGCTGGGGACAGAACGGTTCTACCGCTTCATTGGGTGGATATATGTGGAATGTATCAATCGGTAATTCCGGTCACTTGGCAGTGGGCGATAACAACAACTTCCATTACATCAATGGATATGCTCCTTCTGCAACGGGTAATCCGGAATTGAAGTGGGAAACTTCCGAACAAACCAATATCGGTATTGATGCACGTTTCTTGAATAACCGTTTGTCTGTATCAGCCGATTATTTCAATAAGGAAACCAAGGATTTGATCGTTTCGGGCATCAAAGCTTCTACTGTAGTAGGAAACACCTTTTCACCTGTCAATGCCGGAAACGTCACGAACAAAGGATTTGAGTTGGAAATAGGCTGGCAAGACAGAATCAAGGATTTCAGTTACGGTGTTCGTGCCAACATTGCGACCTTGAAGAACGAGGTGACTTACATCCACGAATCTTTAAACAGTGTTCCCGGTGCAAGTTTTCACTCTTATGGTGAAATCACTCGCTTTGAAGTAGGTAAACCTGCTTGGTATTTCTACGGTTTCAAATATATAGGTGTTGATGAAAATACCGGTGAACCTTTGTTTGAAGATGTCAATAAAGACGGAGCAGTCAATGATAATGATAAGACAGAGATAGGTAAGGGCTTTGCAGACTTTACGTATGGTATCACATTGACCGCTGCCTGGAAAGGCTTCGACCTCGTTGTCTTTGGTACGGGTTCACAGGGCAATGATGTCTATTGCTGTCTGAATCGTACAGACTACAATTTGAACCGTCTGACCTATTTCACCGATGATTGTTGGACTGAAAGCAACCGCACCGGCAGTATGCCTTCGGGAAAAGCTACCGACTATTCTAAGTTTATGATTTCATCTGGTTCTGTATTAGACGGTTCTTTCTTCAAGATTAAGCAGATTCAGTTAGGCTACTCTTTGCCGAAAACGTTGTTGAAGAAGGTTGCTATTGAGAATCTGCGTGTGTATGGTTCGCTCGAAGACTTCTTTACCTTTACCAGCTATCCGGGTTTCGACCCCGAAGTTACCGGTGTAGGCAATGCTCTGGGTGTGGATAAGGGTAGTTATCCTAACTCTAAGAAGGTAGTATTGGGCTTGAGTGTGACATTCTAATTAGTTGTAACCGATAAATAAAAACATTCGTAGATATGAAATCAAAATATTATTCTTTGCTTTTCGGTGCCCTGTTTGCACTGGGAACAACTTCTTGCGAAGACCGGCTTGATATTCCTCAGAAAGGAGTATTGGACTATTCAACCTATTACCAGACCGATGAGCAGGCACAGGCTGCTGCCGATGCACTCTATATTCAATTCAAAGGCCTTTATTATAACTATGTTATGTTGAAATCTTGCCTGTCCGATGATGTGTGGGCAGGTGGCGGCGGTCGTAATGACAATGCCGAGTTGGAAGGCTGCAACGAGTTCTCGTTTGGTTCTGACCAAGGTTTTATTCGTGGAGTATGGGAAGGCTATTACAGTTTGGTATATAAAGCCAATGTGGTTTTAGGACATATAGTTCCTGATACTGATGTCAAGAAAAAGGCACATGCCGAAGCCAAGTTCTTCCGTGCTTTTGCCTATTTCGATTTGGTTTCTATGTGGGGTGATGTGCCTTTGGTAGACCATGAACTTGCTCCCAACGAATATCAAATAGCACGTTCTTCCAAAGAAATGGTTTGGGAACTGATAGAAACAGACTTGACCGAAGCCATTAACTCCGGCTATTTGGAGGAGAAAAAGGATGTTAATGACAATAGTGTGTGGCGCGTTACCAAACAGTTGGCACAGACAATGTTGGGCAAGGCTTATCTGTGGCAGGAAAAATACCAAGAAGCAGCTAATATCTTGAATGAAGTACGCCATAGTGGTAAATATGCGCTTTATCAAGGCGAATATGAAAATATACTGACTTACTTGGCTGAAGGCAACAGCGAAAGTATGTTGGAAAGCAATCGTATCCTTGATATGAGCAATGCTTGGGATGAATTCAGCTATTTTGAAGTAATGACGCATTGGCGTATGGACAAGTTGGAAGCAGCTTCTCCGATGTTTTTCCAGTATAACCAAACGGGTTGGGGATTCCTCGTTCCTCAAAAGTCACTTTACGATGCTTTTGTAGCAGAAGAAGGGGCAGATGGCTATCGTCTGAATCAGACATTCAAGACTTATGAACAAATGAACCAATTAGGCGTAAAGTTGCAAGTGGGTCAGAGCATCATTAATGAAGGTATCTTTATGTGGAAACGTCGTTTCTCTTCTGCTGAAACTCCTATTACATTCTGGTGCTCTTATAACAATTACCGTTGGATGCGTTATGCCGAAGTATTGCTGTTGGCGGCAGAGGCTAATTTGCAAGCCGGTAATCAAACCGAAGCAGACGCTTGTCTGAATGAAGTTCGTACCCGTGCCAAATTGCCTGCCAAGAAAGCTACTATGGAAGCTATAAAACTGGAGAAACGTTTGGAATTGTGTTGTGAATATACCCGTTATCAAGACATTATCCGTTGGAAAGATGCCGAAAACTTATTGAAAGACCAAGGTTCTAAGACTCCTATTTTGATACACAGAGCGGACGATAATGGAAATTCATTGGGTGTAACACTGGAATATAGACAATATAATACAGATCCTACTCGCTTCGGCTTTAAGAGCAGACACTATTTGTTGCCGATTCCTGCTACTGAGATGCGACAGAATCCTAAAATGACTCAAAATGAAGGTTGGTAATCGTATGAAAAGATTCTTAACTCCCCTTTTCACCTTTTGCGTGGCGCTGGCTGTGAATGCACAGCCGGTGCCCGCCACCGGTTCGCCTGTACTGCGTGCCGACAACATCGACGAAGTGGTCAGCGCCCTGACCCTCGAAGAGAAGGTGCACCTCGTCATCGGTTGCGGCATGTCGATGGGCAGTGACTCCAAGTTCCCCGGTACCGCCGGACGTACCTATGACATTCCACGCCTGGGCATCCCATCGGCTTTCCTTGCTGACGGACCGCACCGCCTGGCGATGGCTTCCAAACGAGAGTTCGACAGCCGCACCTATCACGCCACCGAATTCCCTTCGAGCACCACAGTGGCAGCTACGTTCGACCCTGATGCCGCTTACCGTGTAGGCCAGGCTCTGGGCACCGAAGTGAAAGACTACGGTATGGACGTGCTCCTTGCCCCCGGTGTCAACCTGATGCGTAACGCCCTCTGCGGACGAAACCACGAGTATTATGCCGAAGACCCCGTGCTGGTGGGCAAGATAGCCGCCGCCTACATCAACGGCATCCAGAGCGAAGGTACCGGCACCTGCCTGAAGCACTTCGCCGTGAACAACCAGGAAACCAACCGCAACAACAACGACTCCCGACTGACGCAGCGCCCCTTGCGCGAGCTTTATCTGAAATGCTTCGAGATAGCCGTCAAGGAGGCTCAACCCTGGAGCGTGATGACCGCCTACAACAAGGTGAACGGCAAATACACCTGCGAAGACCGCGAACTGACCGAAGATATCCTCCGCGACGAATGGGGATTCAAGGGACTGGTGATGTCCGACTGGAATGCCGGAAAAGATGCCGTGACTTCCATCGCGGCAGGTAACGACATGTTGCAGCCGGGGCAGGAACGCCAGTACAACGCCATTCTGGAAGCCGTGAAGAACGGCACGCTGGATGAGGCGCTCCTCAACCTTAGCGTGAAGCGTGTGCTGGAGTTTGTGGTGAAGAGCCACACCTTTGCCGGTTACAATTATCCCAACGAGACCGACCTCAAAGCCCACGCGCAAGTGGACCGTCAGATAGGTGCCGAGGGCATCGTGCTGCTGGATAACAAGAATGCGCTGCCTATGGCTGCCGGCATCAGGAAGGTAGCCCTTTACGGCACTACTTCCTACGACATGGTTCCTGCCGGTATGGGATTCGGCAGTACGGGTTTCGGCTACTACACGGTGTCTATGGTAGAAGGTTTGCGCAATGCGGGCTATACGGTAGATAAGGATTTGCTGAACCGCTACAAGAAGCACATGGCCGACGAGCAGAAACGCCTCTTCCCCCACGGTCGTCCTCCTTTCGCGTTCACTCCGCTGCCCCGTGCCGAAGAGTTCCTGCCCACTGCCGAGGAACTGGCCGCACAAGTGAAAGCCAATGATATCGCCGTGCTTACGCTGGGACGTGTCAGTGGTGAAGGCTGCGACCGCCGTGTGGAAGATTTCCTCTTGAAGGAGAACGAACTGGCTCTGATAAAGCAAGTGTCTGCCGCCTATCGTGTCGCAGGCAAGAAGCTGGTGGTGGTTCTCAACATCTGCAGCCCCGTGGAGACCGCTTCATGGAAAGAACTGGCAGATGCCTTGGTATGCGCTTTCCAGCCCGGGCAGGAAGTGGGCAACTGCATTGCCGACGTGTTGACGGGTAAGGTGAACCCCAGCGGCAAGCTGCCCATGACGTTTGCCGTGAAGTATGGCGACGCGCCGTCGGATGCCAATTTCCCCTTCGACTATGAGTTCAAGATGCCGTCGTTCGCCATGGGTACCGGCATGAACTTCAAGTCCGACAAGAAAGAGGAGAAGCCGAAAGAGCCGGAACGCAACGTCGATTTCACCCTCTACGAGGAGGGCATCTACGTGGGTTACCGTTACTTCGATACCTTCGGTAAAGAGGTGTCTTACCCCTTCGGCCACGGACTGAGCTATACCACCTTTGAATATGCGGTGGAAGAGGCTGCCATCGACGGTGACCGCTGCCGCATGAAAGTGAGCGTGAAGAACACCGGCAAGGTGGCAGGCCGTGAAGCCGTGCAGCTCTATGTCAAGGCTCCCGAGGGCGGCATGGACAAGCCCGCCAAGGAACTGAAAGCCTTCGGCAAGACCCGCCTGCTGAAACCCGGCGAGAGCCAGACCCTGACATTGGAGTGGAACGTGATGGACATGGCCTCCTTCAACGAGAAAAGCAGCTCTTGGGAGTTGGCCAAGGGTGAATATCAATGGATGGCTGCCGCCTCTTCGGCCGACGTGCGTTGCACCACGGTGCAGAAGGTGGCAAAGGCACGCAAGCAGAAAGTGCACGATGCCATGCGGGCACAAGTGCCGGTGGCTGTGCATCCCATGGTGAAGAGATGAGGTGTGCATATACATCACCTGAAAAAACTGATATATATCAATCCGTTTTAGAATGGAAAGCACTTATTTTGTAGTACATTTTTAAAATCTATGCCATGAAAAGATTGATACTTTCTCTTTTTGCCGTCTGCTCGTTGTGGATGGCAAATGCACAGAATCCTGCATGGGGGCCACAAAGCAAGGTCGTGACCGACAGCATCTACAGCACGGTGCTGAAGACGCACCGCGCCTATACCATCTATCTGCCTCAGAGCTATGACAAGGAGGCAGACAGGAAGTATCCCATTCTCTACCTGCTGCACGGCATGTCGGGGGTGAATACCAGCTGGTTTACGGACCAGCGTGTGAAGGACGTGATGGACCAGTTGACGGCATCGGGCGAGGCGTGCGAGATGATTATCGTCAGCCCCAACGCCGGAGGCAATCCGGCCACGTGCTGGAACGGCTACTTCAACATGCCGGGATGGGCTTACGAGGATTTCTTCTACAAGGAGTTCATGCCCTATATCGAGAAGACCTACCGTGTGGTGGGCGACCGTCAGCATCGTGCCGTTGCGGGCCTTTCGATGGGTGGAGGCGGAACCACGAGCTACGCGCAGCGCTATCCCGACCTCTATTGTGCGGCATACGCCATGAGTGCCTTGATGAACATCCCCGTCAGTGGTGAGGCGGCAGGAAAAGATCCCGACCCCACGAACAAGATGGCTGTGCTGACCCGTTCGGTGCAGGAGCATAGTTGCATCAAGTATGTGCTGGAGGCTGATGAGGCCCGTAAAGCTGCTCTGCGCACCGTGCAGTGGTTTGTGGATTGCGGTGACGATGATTTCCTGCTCGACCGTAATATCGAGTTCTTCCAGGCGATGCGCAATGCCGGCATTCCTTGCCAGTTTCGCGTGCGTGACGGAGGACACACCAGTGAATACTGGCATTCGGCATTGTATATGTGCTTGCCTTTTGTGAGCCGGTGTTTTGAGAAATGAGATTTGATTCCCTTCAACTTTCTCCAACTCCTTAAACGATTATAATGATTATGAAGAAATTTACACTTTTATTTACCCTGCTGCTGATGTGTACAATGACCTTTGCGCAACAAGCATTGTGGATATGAAGGAAGGCAAGGACGGTGTGTGGGAATATACCACTACCGAACCGCTGAAGCCTGAACTGTACGGCTATTCATTCTACGTGGACGGCCTGAAAAATAATGGATCCCGGCAACGTCTATATGATTCGCGACGTGGCAACTGTGACTTTGTCTTTGGAAACTGGCGAGGGACACATCTGGAGAAACTGGCGCATCTATCTGACGGAGTTCGCGCCGAAGTTATTCAAGTGACCTCGTGCCGATTGATTCACCCTGCACTTTGCCAATCCGAAGTGCAGGATTATAGAAAACCTGTTTAATAATAAAATAACAAACCCATTATGAAAAGAATTTCTATTTTATCAGCTCTGTTGCTGATGTGTGCGATGACTTTCGCACAACAGGCCCTCTGGGGAGGCGCTCCGGTTGTATCACCTGAGATACATGACAACAATACCGTTACTTTCCGCCTGAAAGCGCCGAAAGCCGTGAAGGTGCAGGTGACCGGCGACTTCCTGCCCACGCAGAAAATCAAGACTCCTTTCGGCGAATTCGACGGTCCGGGCGTGGCCGACCTGAAAGAGAACAAGGACGGTGTGTGGGAATTCACTACTCCCGAACCGCTGAAGCCGGAACTCTACAGCTACACCTTCCTGGTGGACGGCCTGAAAATCAACGACCCGAGCAATGTCTATATGATTCGGGACGTGGTAAGCGTGACCAATGTATTCATCATCGGCGGTGACGAGCGCATCGACCTCTACAAGGTGAATAAGGTGCCTCACGGAACGGTATCCAAAGTGTGGTACAACAGCCCCACGCTGGGCATGGACCGCCGTCTGACGGTTTACACGCCTGCCGGATATGAGACAAGCGGCAAGCGCTATCCCGTCTTCTACCTGCTGCACGGCATGGGTGGCGACGAGAATGCCTGGAGCGAGCTGGGTCGCACGGCACAGATTCTGGACAATCTCATTGCACAAGGCAAGGCTCAGCCGATGATTGTGGTGATGACCAACGGCAATGCCGCACTGGAAGCTGCTCCGGGCGAATCTTCACTGGGCTTTGCCGCTCCCAGCATGAACCTGCCCAAGACGATGGAAGGCTCTTTCGAGACTGCTTTCCCCGACGTGGTGAAATTCATCGACAAGACTTACCGCACACAGGCTACAAAGAAGGGACGTGCCATCGCCGGTCTCTCTATGGGCGGTTACCACTCCATGCACATCTCCAAACAATACCCGGACATGTTCGACTACGTAGGTCTGTTCTCCGCTGCCATCATGCCCAACAAGGATGTGAAATCTCCGATTTATGACAATCTCGAAGCCAAGCTGAAAACCCAGTTTGCAAAGAAGCCGGCACTCTATTACATCGCCATCGGTGACAAGGACTTCTTGTTCCAAGCCAACAACGACTACCGCAAGATGCTGGACGAAAAGGGTTACAAGTATGAATATTATGAAACCGGCGAAGGCCATATCTGGAAGAACTGGCGTATCTATCTGACGGAGTTTGCACCGAAATTGTTTAAGTAAATTGTTGAAGGAGTTATCGCCCTTCGGGCTTAGGAGTTAAAAACCGATAGTATCTCCTTGTGACAGGAAGACTATTGACTTCTAACTCCCGATAGCTCCCCTTGAATAATTAATATCCCAATCTATCATGAAGAAACAAATATTATCAATAACGTTTATGGCAACTACCCTTGTCGCTTGCGGACCGGGCGTGCCGCAGCTTGGAAAAGCTTCTTTGGAGGATGTGATCGGTGCCATGACTTTGGAAGAGAAAGCACACCTGGTGATAGGCACCGGCATGGCGGGCTTCGAGAACGGAGACAGTGCCGTGGTGGGCGAAACGCGCAGCCTGGTGCCCGGTGCCGCCGGAACCACTTATCCCATCCCCCGTCTCGGTATCCCCTCCATCGTGCTGGCCGACGGTCCGGCAGGATTGCGCATCAACCCCACGCGCGAGGGAGATACGGCAACCTATTATTGTACCCATTTCCCCATCGGCACGCTGCTGGCTTCCACCTGGGACCAGGAGTTGGTGGAGAATGTGGGCAGAGCCATCGGCAACGAGGTGCTGGAGTATGGTGCCGACGTATTGTTGGCTCCTGCACTCAACATCCACCGCCATCCGCTTTGCGGACGTAACTTCGAATACTATTCCGAAGACCCACTGGTGAGCGGAAAGATGGCTGCCGCCTACGTGCGCGGCGTGCAGAGCAATGGCGTGGGAACCAGTATCAAGCACTTTGCCGTCAACAACCAGGAGACGAACCGTATGGCGAACGATGCGCAGGTATCGCCCCGTGCGTTGCGCGAGATTTATCTGAAAGGGTTTGAAATAGCTGTGAAGGAGTCCGACCCTTGGACGGTGATGTCTTCCTACAACTACGTGAACGGTGTATATGCTTCCGAAAGTCCCGAATTGCAGACCACGCTGCTGCGCGACGAATGGGGCTTCAAGGGCATGGTGATGACCGACTGGTTTGGCGGCAAGGATGCCGTGGCACAGATGAAGGCCGGAAACGACATGCTGCAACCCGGCTACGACAAGCAGTACCGGGACATCGTGGCAGGCGTGAAGGAAGGCAGGCTGGATGAGACGGTGCTCGACCGCAACGTGAAACGCATCCTCGAACTGATACTCCGGACACCTCGCTTCAAGGGCTATCCCTTCTCCAACAAGCCGGACCTGAAGGCGCATGCCGCCATTACACGGCAAAGTGCCACGGAGGGCATGGTGCTGCTGAAGAACGAGAACAAGGCCCTCCCATTGTCGGCAGACGTGAAGCGTGTTGCCCTGTTTGGCTGCACTTCCTACAATTTCATCGCAGGTGGCACCGGCTCCGGAAACGTGAACCGGGCTTATACCGTCTCTCTGCTGGATGGCTTGAAGAACGCCGGCTACGAGACAGACGACCGCCTGAAGGCAGATTATGAAGCACACATTGCCGCCGAACAGGAGCGGTTGAAACCGGAAGATGGCAAATTCTCTGCCTTCATGCCGGTGGTGCTTCCCCAAGAAATGACGTTCGAAGAGGCACGCTTGAAGGAACTGGCCGCACAAAGTGACATGGCGCTGATTACCATCGGTCGCGGATCCGGTGAGTTCCTCGACCGGGAATCCGCCAATTTCTATCTCAGCAAGGAGAAACGGCAGCTGATGCAGGACGTGTGCCGCGTGTTCCATGCTGCCGGCAAGAAGGTGGTCGTGGTGCTCAATATCGGAGGAACCATCGAAACCTCCTCCTGGAAAGCGCTGCCCGATGCCATCCTGTGCGCTTGGCAGGGTGGGCAGGAAGGCGGAAACAGCGTGGTGGACGTGCTGAGCGGCAAGGCTTCGCCCTGTGGCAAGCTGACCATGACCTTCCCCGTGCGTTTCGAAGACCACGCCTCGACCGCCAACTTCCCCGTCGACCTGAAGTCGGACATCGACATCGTAAACGCCAACAAGGGCGAGAAGAAGCACAGCCTGAAAGACGTGGACTATACGCGTTACGAGGAGGACATCTACGTGGGTTACCGCTACTTTGACAGCTTCGGCAAGGAGGTATCCTACCCCTTCGGATACGGCCTCTCGTACACTACGTTCGCCTACGACAAAGCGAGCATACGGGCGGACAATGGCCTCTATACCGTAACCGTGGAGGTGAAGAACACTGGCAAGACGGCAGGGCGTGAGGTCGTCCAGCTCTATGTCACCGCTCCCGATGCTTCCGGCACGAACAAGCCCGAGAAGGAACTCAAGGCTTTTGCCAAGACCCGGGAGCTGAAACCGGGCGAATCTGAAGTGGTCACGTTGAAGGTGAACACCGCCGACTTGGCTTCCTACGAGGAGGCTTCCTCCTCATGGGTGGTGGCTGCCGGAAACTACAAGTTCCTGGTAGGTGCTTCCTCTCGTGACATCCGCGCCGTGCTGGATGCCGGGGTTGAGGCTGCCACGCAGAAGACAAACGATCTCTTGAAGCTGCAAGTCCCCCTTGCTACATTGAAAAGATAACAAGGCTTGCGGCGACTTATATGTCGCATGGTACGCGGATGACGCGGATTTCGTTTTTTTTATTTACAAAAATAATTCGCGTTTATCTGCCTAATCCGCGTTCATCTACGTGCCATGTCTGATTATTCCTTGAATAATAATACTGAAAATGGATAAAACAATATCACTCTATATTGGAAGATTGCACTATCTTTGTCCGGACATGATTAGAAACAAAAGTTAAAACCTAAAACATATCATTCATGAGTAAGAAAGCGATTTTATCCTTGGCCCTTTCGGGGCTTCTTTCGGGTGCCGTGGCACAGACCACCGTGGCGCCTGCCATCCCAAGAGACGAGAAGATAGAGCAGCAGATTGAAACGTTGCTGAAGAAAATGACATTAGACGAGAAGGTCGGACAGATGTGCGAACTTACCATCGATCTCTTGCAGAAGCGTGCCAACCCTTTCGCCGGACTCGCCCCGGAGAGCATCACAGTGAACGACCTGAAGAAGATTGTCAAGAAGTACAAGCTTGAAAAGGAATTCAAACTGGGCAAGGAGATGCCTTCGCAGGAGGTGATGATGCAGCTCTACATGCGCATCCAGGGCATAGAGAATGCTAAAGGCTTCCAGCTCGACGAGGCGATGCTCGACTCCGTCATCGGAAAATACAAGGTAGGCTCCATCCTTAATGTGCCCAATAGTGTGGCGCAGTCGGTGGAGAAGTGGCAGGAAATCATCAAGCGCATCCAAGAGAAGTCCATTGAGGTGATGGGCATCCCTTGTGTCTATGGCGTGGACCAGATACACGGCACCACCTACACCTTGGGTGGCACCTTCTTCCCGCAGGGTATCAACATGGGAGCCACCTTCAACCGTAGTCTGACGCGCGAAGGCGCACGCATCTCCGCCTACGAGACCAAGGCCGGAAGCATCCCCTGGACTTACGCCCCCGTGACCGACCTCGGCCGCGACCCACGCTGGCCGCGCATGTGGGAGAACTACGGGGAAGACTGCTATGTGAATGCCGAAATGGGGCGCGAGTCCGTCCTCGGCTTCCAGGGCGAGAACCCCAACCTGATAGGGACAGACCGCGTCGCCTCCTGCATGAAGCACTTCATGGGCTACGGCGTTCCCGTTTCGGGCAAGGATCGTACCCCTTCGTCCATCACCGTGCAGGACATGCGCGAGAAGCACTTCGCGCCCTATCTGGAGATGGTCCGCAACGGTGCCCTCTCCGTCATGGTGAACTCCGCCATGAACAACGGCCTCCCCTTCCATGCCAACTACGAACTATTGACTCAGTGGCTGAAGGAAGACCTCAACTGGGACGGCATGATTGTGACCGACTGGGCGGACATCGACAACCTCTGGAAGCGCGACCACATCGCCAAAGATAAGAAGGAGGCCATCAAACTTGCCATCAATGCCGGTATCGATATGTCTATGGACCCGTATGACTGGAAGTTCTGCACGTTGCTGAAGGAGCTGGTGCAGGAAGGCGAGGTGCCGATGAGCCGTATCGACGATGCCGTGCGTCGCGTGCTTCGTCTGAAGTTCCGCCTCAATCTCTTCGAGAAGCCTTACTATGACTACAAGGACTTCCCGCTGTTCGGAAGCAAGGAACACGCCGCTGCCGCTCTACAGGCTGCCGAAGAGTCGCTCGTGCTGCTGAAAAATACGGACGGCATCCTGCCGCTGGCAAAGGGCAAGAAACTGCTGCTCACCGGTCCGAACGCCAATTCCATGCGTTGCCTCAACGGCGGCTGGTCTTACTCCTGGCAGGGCGACAAAGCGGATGAGTGCGCCGGACAATACAATACCATTCTGGAAGCCTTTACCAACAAGTTCGGTGCGGAGAACATCCTTTATGAAGCCGGTGTCACCTACAAGCAGGGCGGCAACTGGTGGGAAGAGAATGCTCCCGAAATAGAGAAGGCGGTAGCTGCCGCTGCAAATGCCGACTACATCCTGGCCTGTATCGGTGAGAACTCCTACTGCGAGACCCCCGGTAACCTGACCAACCTCTTCCTCTCGCAGAACCAGCTCGACCTGGTGAAGGCGCTTGCCAAGACCGGCAAGCCCGTCATCCTTATCCTGAACGAAGGCCGTCCGCGCCTCATTGCCGACATCGAACCGCTGGCAAAAGCTGTTGTCAACATCATGCTGCCGGGCAACTACGGCGGCGACGCCCTTGCCAACCTCCTTGCCGGCGACGCCAACTTCAGCGGAAAGATGCCCTACACCTATCCGAAGGAAATCAATTCGTTGGTGACCTACGACTACAAGCCCTGCGAGCACATCGGCAAGCAGATGGAGGGTGCCTACAACTACGACGCCCAGGTGGCGGTGCAGTGGGCGTTCGGCTACGGACTGAGCTACACCACCTTCGCCTACAGCAACCTGCGCGTGGATAAGCCCACCTTCATGGCTGATGACCTGCTGACCTTCACCGTCGATGTGAAGAACACCGGCAACCGCATCGGCAAGGAGAGCGTCCTGCTGTTCAGCAGCGACCTTGTCGCCTCCCTCACTCCTGACAACCGCCGCCTGCGTGCTTTCGAAAAGGTTGAACTCCGTCCGGGCGAGACCAAGACCGTCACCCTGAAAGTGAAAGCTTCCGACCTCGCCTTCGTGGGCTACGATGGCAAGTGGGTGCTGGAGCAGGGCGACTTCCGTATCCAGACGGGCGATCAGGTGGTGAACGTGGTCTGCAAAGAGACGAAGAAGTGGGATACGCCTAACAAGTAATCTCTTTTCTTGTTGAATGATAAAAAGAAGCGGGAGTCAAAAACTGACATCCCGCTTTTTTTAGCTCCCGTTTCTTTTCAAGGCAAGAAATTGGAAGTTATAATTATTTACATGCGATATTCTCTTTTTGAGAATTTCATCCTTTTCAGTCTTTCCGGTCCGCGTCTTTTCAAGGTCTTTTCTGCTCCATAGTTTCTTCGGTGTTTCTTCGGACGTTCTTCGGACATTCTTCGG
>NZ_JAICZW010000150.1 GCF_029057325.1 Bacteroides sp.
GACATTCTTCGGTCCTAGGGAGTGGAGTTTGTCCGAAGAACGTCCGAAGCCGAATAGGCTCTGGTAGGGGTCGGATAAGATGTAGGTAGGAAAAGTAGGGGGAGAATATGGGAAAGGGCGTTTTTCTCACCGGAATGCGACTGCTGCGGGAAGAGGATGGAAAATGCTTTACATACTGGAAGGATGAAGCGCCCGGCTTGATGTCATTCTTCGCGTCCGTTGGCAATTTTTGGAAGAGAGTCGTGTGAAAAGGCCGTGCCTTTTTTCATAAAATATTGGCCTGACAGCAGGAGAGTGCCAACATTTTGCTATTTTTGCAAGCACGATCATCAATAAACTTCTGTATTATGAAACACTTCTTATCGACTGCTTTCAGTCTTGCCATGGGTCTTGCTATGGCATCTTGTTCATCTACAAATGTCAAGGCACCGGAAGCCATCTTGCCTGTTCCCGAACAGAAACAGGTGGATTGGCAGAAAATGGAGACGTATGCTTTCATCCATTTCGGCCTGAACACCTTCAACGACCGCGAGTGGGGGTATGGCGATTCCGACCCTGCCACCTTCAACCCCGCCCGGCTGGATTGCGAGCAGTGGGCGCAGACTTTGGTCAGCGCCGGCATGAAAGGCGTTATCCTCACGGCAAAGCATCACGACGGATTCTGCCTCTGGCCTTTTGCGGGTACGGACTACACCATCGCCCGCTCTCCTTACAAGGACGGCAAGGGCGACATCGTGCGCGAACTTTCAGATGCCTGCAAGAAATATGGATTGAAGTTCGCCGTCTATCTCTCTCCGTGGGACAGGCACCAAGCAAACTACGGCACGCCGGAATACCTGGACTACTTCTATGCGCAGCTTCGCGACTTGCTGACCAACTACGGCGAAGTGTTTGAAGTCTGGTTCGACGGCGCCAATGGCGGCGATGGCTGGTACGGCGGCGCCAAAGAGGCGCGTACCATCGACCGCAAGAACTATTACAACTATCCTCGCATCTATGAGATGCTGGACAGCATCCAGCCGCAGGCGGTGATATTTTCCGATGGCGGACCCGGTTGCCGTTGGGTGGGCAATGAACGGGGTTTTGCCGGTGCCACCAACTGGGCGTTCCTGCGCGAGGGCGAGGTCTATCCCGGTTACGACAAGAGCCGTGAGCTGCAATACGGACACGCGGACGGCAATCAGTGGGTGCCGGCCGAATGCGATGTCTCCATCCGTCCGGGCTGGTTCTACCATCCCGAAGAAGACGGTCGGGTGAAGACTCCCGAACAGCTGCTCGACCTCTACTACCGCAGCGTGGGACACAACGGCACGCTGCTACTCAATTTCCCCGTTGACCGCAACGGCTTGATTCATCCGGTTGACTCGGCCAATGCCGTTAAGTTCCATCAACTTGTCTGCGAGGAGCTGAAAACAAACTTGGTGGCGGGCATCACGCCGGCTGTCTCCAACGAACGGGGCGGCAAGTTCATCGCCGCTGCGATGACCGATGCCGACTACGACACCTATTGGGCGACGGAGGACGGTGTCTGTGCCGCCGATGTGGAGTTCGCTTTCTCCGTTCCGCAACGCATGAACCGTCTGATGCTGCAAGAATACATTCCGCTGGGACAGCGTGTGAAGTCCTTCACGGTAGAGTATAAGGCGGAGGATGGCACGTGGCTGCCTGTTCGTCTGAACGAGGAGACCACCACCGTGGGCTACAAGCGTCTGCTGCGTTTTGAGACGGTTGTGTCCGACGGCATTCGCATCCGCTTTACAGACGCGCGCGGCCCGCTTTGCATCAACAATGTCGGTGTTTATGATGCGGGTAAGGATGCCGATGTGCCCTATGTCGAACCGGTGGCGCAGATGAAGAGCCTGCCTTTCAGCCTGCCGGATGTATCGGAGAAAGAGGCCGCTCACGCTTCCGACCGCAACGAGAAGACGACCCTGTTCGTCAACGGCGATAAACTTCTGATTGATTTGGGCGAAGAACGTACCATCTCCTCCTTCCACTTCCTGCCCGACCAGGGCGAGCCGAACCGCGGGCTGATTGCCAATTACGAGCTTTCGGTGGGTACGTCGGCCGACCGGCTCGATAATGTGGTGAAGGCGGGCGAGTTCTCCAACATTCAGAACAATCCCGTGATGCAGTCTGTCTATTTCACACCGGTCACAGCACGCTACCTGCTGCTGAAAGCCACCCGCATGATTGCGCCCGATGAAGCGATGGGAATCGCTGAGATATTCGTACGTTAGTGAAAAATAAAACGGTACGATTTTTTTCATGTGTTTTTCTTGTGAGTGATTTCGCTATATTTGTGCGTTGTTAATCCTGATGAATAGAAAAAGCATGAGAAAAAATTATATTTAATTCCCGCTTGTGCGCTAAGTCTCTCCTTGTCCTGTTGCGACGGGAGAGCGGCGCAAGCTGATGGCAAAAATGTGACAAGTTGAAGTTCATGGTGACCGTTTGCGACACCCTGTACCATTACGATGTAAAAAAGAATGCGCTGAAGGCCGACTTCGTCCTTGCCAATCTGCAGCGCGACGAGAATACCTGGTTCATCATCAACCCCCTGCCCGACAAGTATGTGACCATGATAATAGGAAAGGTACCCTCGTTTCGGACATGAAACAGCGGAAAAGCTATTTTGCGAATCTGAAGAACGCCCTCATGGGCGGCCTGCCTGCTCCGTTCAACTTCACCGACGGCTATTTCTTCGCCATGTACGAACCGGGACGGCTGATGATGCTGATAGAGAAACGCCTGTCCGAAAGCAGCTGCACGGAGAAGGACAAAGAGGTATTGAACAAACTTCTTGCTTCTTTGGATGAAGAGGGAAACAATGTGCTGTTTGTAGGGAAGCTGAAGAAGTGATTTCAGAAACAATTGTTCTGAGATTGAATAGCGAAAAAAGGAGTTATAGGAGTTAAAAGGAGTTATCAGCTGACAGGTTGGCTTAGGAGTTAAAGTCGATACTTCTGTAACGGCATCATACACAAGCGTATCGGATCTAGCTCTTCTAACTCCCTTAAATGAATGACCGTGTGTGAGAAGGAAGAAACTTTTTCTTCTAATATTTTGTAGTCGAACATATTATTTATATCTTTGCATGCGAAAACGGATGAAAGGTGGAGGGGCGATAAAGCTCCTCTTTTTTGTTCCTAATGGTTAATCTATGATAGAAAAGAAAACTATTTGTCAGATTGTTGACGAGTGGCTGGAAGGAAAAGACTACTTCCTGGTGGAAGTGACCATCGGCCCGGATAATAAAATTTTGGTGGAAATAGATCACAAAGAAGGTGTCTGGATTGAGGATTGTGTGGAGTTGAGCCGCTACATCGACTCCCGCCTGAACCGTGATGAGGAGGATTATGAGTTGGAAGTTGGGTCTGCGGGCATCGGACAACCCTTCAAGGTGTTGCAACAGTACATCAACCACGTTGGCGAAGAGGTGGAGGTGCTGACAAAGGACGGACGCAAGCTCTGCGGCGTGCTGAAGGAGGCGGACGAACGCCATTTCGTGGTCACCGTTCAGAAAAAAGTGAAAGAGGAGGGAGCCAAGCGTCCCAAAATGGTGGACGAGGAGCTGGACTTCGCGTATGAAGAGATAAAATATACAAAATACTTAATCAGTTTTAAATAAGACTATGGCTAAGAAAGTAGAAACTGTCAGCTTGATAGATACGTTTTCGGAATTCAAGGAACTGAAGAACATCGACCGCACCACGATGGTGAGTGTGCTTGAGGAGTCGTTCCGCAGCGTGATTGCGAAAATGTTCGGTACAGATGAGAACTACGATGTGATTGTAAACCCCGATAAGGGCGATTTCGAAATTTGGCGAAACCGTGAGGTGGTGGCAGACGAAGATTTGGAAAATCCGAATATGCAGATTGCATTGTCGGAAGCGCAGAAGATAGACGCTTCCTACGAGGTGGGCGAAGAAGTGACAGATGAGGTGATTTTTGCCAACTTCGGTCGTCGTGCCATCCTGAACCTGCGTCAGACGCTGGCTTCCAAGATTCTGGAATTGGAGAAAGACAGTCTCTATAATAAGTATATTGACAAGGTGGGCACCATCATCAATGCGGAAGTCTATCAGATTTGGAAGAAGGAGATGCTGTTGCTCGACGATGAAGGCAACGAACTGCTGCTGCCCAAGACCGAACAGATTCCGAGCGACTTCTACCGCAAGGGTGAGACAGCCCGCGCCGTGGTGGCACGTGTGGACAACAAGAATAACAATCCGAAAATTATCTTGAGCCGTACGTCGCCCATCTTCCTGCAACGCTTGTTCGAGATGGAAGTGCCCGAAATAAACGACGGCCTGATTACCATCAAGAAGATTGCCCGCATCCCGGGCGAACGCGCGAAGATTGCCGTGGAGAGCTATGATGACCGCATCGACCCCGTAGGCGCTTGCGTAGGTGTGAAAGGAAGCCGTATCCACGGTATCGTCCGTGAGCTTCGCAACGAGAACATCGATGTCATCAACTATACGTCAAACATCCAGCTGTTCATTCAGCGTGCCCTCAGCCCTGCCAGAATTTCCTCCATTCGCCTGAACGAGGAAGAACGCAAGGCGGAAGTGTTCCTGAAACCCGAAGAGGTGTCGCTTGCCATCGGTAAGGGCGGTCTGAACATCAAGCTCGCCAGCATGTTGACCGAATACACCATCGATGTGTTCCGCGAACTGGATGAGACGGTAGAGGACGAGGACATCTATCTGGACGAGTTCCGCGACGAGATAGACGGTTGGGTCATCGATGCCATCAAGGCTATCGGCATTGATACGGCAAAAGCCGTGCTGAACGCTCCCCGTGAGATGCTGATTGAAAAGACAGACCTTGAAGAAGAGACCGTAGATGAGGTATTGCGTATTTTGAAACAAGAATTTGAAGAAGGAGAATGATGTGGTAATGTGATAATGTGCTAATGTGCTAATGGAGATAGTGGGGCTATCGCCATCCATGTAGCGCAGCACATTCACAGCGCACTTCCCCATTAGTACATTATTCCCCATCCGGCAATGGCGCATTTGTTCATCAGCATATTTGCCCATTTGCCCATTAGCACATTAATTCATTGTAGTTTATGACGATAAGGTTAAACAAAGTAACAAGAGATTTGAATGTAGGAATTACGACGGCCGTCGAGTTCCTGCAAAAGAGAGGGTTTACCGTAGAGGCAAATCCGAATACGAAGATTACGGATGAACAGTTTGAACTGCTCAAAAAGGAATTCAGTACAGATAAAGATCTTAAGATAAAATCGGAACGTTTCAGCCAGGAACGCCAAAGCAAGGAACGCAACAAAGCGTCGGTGGCCATTGACGGCTATAAGGAACAGAAAAACAAGCCTGATGAAATCAAGACGGTGATTCCTGAAGACGTGCGTCCGAAGTTCAAACCGGTAGGCAAGATTGATTTGGACAATTTGGGACGTAAGCCCGTGCCTGCTCCGGAAAAGGAGAAGGCAGAGGAGAAAAAGGTGGAGGAGAAACCGGTGGAAGAACCTGCTCCGACAGTGGCGGAGACACCGCAACCCGAACCTGCGCCTGCTCCGCAGCCTGAACCGCAACCTGTGCTGCAGCCCGAACCGCAACCCGTTTCCCAGCCTGAAGCGAGGATTGCAGAACCGGAACCGGTCAAGGAGGAATCGGCTCCTGCCGTTGTTGAGGCTGAACAAGAATCTAAAAAAGAAAAAATGATAGAAACAACCGCTCCTGAACCGAATACCGAAACGGAATCGGTGGAAAAAAAGGAAGAAGTATTCAAGATACGTCAGACCGAGTTCGTCTCTAAAATTAATGTCATCGGACAGATCGACTTGGCGGCACTGAACCAGTCCACACGTCCAAGGAAGAAATCGAAAGAAGAAAAGCGCAAGGAGCGTGAGGAGAAGGAGAAAATTCGCCAAGACCAGAAGAAACAGATGAAGGAAGCTATCATCAAGGAGATACGCCGCGATGACAGCAAGCAGAAAGATGCCAACGATGGCAACGGCAAGAAGAAACGTGTCCGCATCAATAAAGAGAAAGTGGACATCAACAACGCCTCGAACTTCCAGCGTGGTGGCGGCGAACGTCCTAAGAATGGCGCTTCCGGTAATCAGCAGGGACAGAACGCCCGTCAGCAGGGAGGCAATCAGTCAAGTGGCAACGGACGTGGACGCAATAAAGACCGTTTCAAGAAACCGGTTCTCAAACAGGAGATTAGTGAGGAGGATGTAGCAAAGCAGGTAAAGGAAACGCTGGCACGTCTGACCTCAAAAGGTAAGAACAAGGGCGCGAAGTATCGGAAGGAGAAACGTGACCAGGCTTCCAACCGTATGCACGAGCTGGAAGATATGGAAATGGCGGAAAGCAAGGTGCTGAAGCTGACGGAGTTCGTGACGGCCAATGAGTTGGCAAGCATGATGGACATCTCCGTCACGCAGGTCATCGCTACTTGTATGAGCATTGGCATCATGGTGTCTATCAACCAACGTCTGGATGCGGAGACCATCAATCTGGTAGCCGAAGAGTTCGGCTTCAAGACCGAATATGTCAGTGCGGAAGTGGCTCAAGCCATCGTGGAAGAGGAAGACGATGAGGAAGATTTGGAACCCCGCGCTCCGATTGTGACGGTAATGGGTCATGTGGACCATGGTAAGACCTCCTTGCTCGACTACATCCGTAAGGCGAATGTGATTGCCGGTGAGGCGGGTGGTATCACGCAGCACATCGGTGCCTACAACGTGACGCTGGAAGACGGACGTAAGATTACGTTCCTTGATACGCCGGGTCACGAGGCGTTTACCGCCATGCGTGCCCGTGGTGCGAAGGTGACGGATATCGCCATTATCATTGTGGCCGCCGATGATAACGTGATGCCGCAGACCAAAGAAGCCATCAACCACGCTATGGCGGCAGGTGTACCCATTGTGTTTGCCATCAACAAGATTGATAAGCCGACAGCCAATCCCGATAAAATTAAGGAGGAACTGGCCGGTATGAACTTCCTGGTGGAAGAGTGGGGCGGCAAGTACCAATCGCAGGATATCTCGGCCAAGAAGGGTGTCGGTGTGGAGGAACTGATGGAGAAGGTATTGCTGGAGGCGGAAATGCTGGAACTGAAGGCAAATCCCAACCGTCGTGCCACAGGCTCTATCATCGAATCTTCGCTGGATAAAGGACGTGGATATGTGGCTACGGTATTGGTTTCGAACGGTACGCTGAAGATGGGCGATATCGTTCTGGCGGGTACCAGCTATGGTAAGGTGAAAGCGATGTTCAACGAGCGTAATCAGCGTGTGAAGGAAGCTGGTCCTGCCGAACCCGTTTTGATATTGGGCTTGAACGGTGCACCTGCCGCAGGCGATACGTTCCACGTGATTGAAACCGAACAGGAGGCACGCGAGATTGCCAACAAGCGCGAACAGCTGCAACGCGAACAAGGTCTGCGTACACAGAAGATGTTGACGCTTGATGAGGTGGGCCGCCGTTTGGCATTGGGTGATTTCCATGAGTTGAACGTGATTGTGAAGGGTGACGTGGACGGCTCTGTAGAGGCGTTGAGCGACTCTTTGATAAAACTCTCTACCGAATTGGTACAGGTGAATGTCATCCACAAAGGCGTGGGTCAGATTTCAGAGTCGGATGTATCGCTGGCTGCCGCTTCAGATGCCATTATCGTTGGTTTCCAGGTGCGTCCTTCGGGTGCTGCCGCGAAGTTGGCGGAACAGGAAGGCGTGGATATCCGCAAGTACTCCGTCATCTACGATGCCATCGAGGAGGTGAAGGCTGCCATGGAAGGCATGTTGGCACCGACGCTGAAGGAGCAGGTGACAGCAACCATCGAAGTGCGCGAGGTGTTCAACATCACGAAGGTGGGTCTCGTGGCCGGTGCCATGGTGAAGACCGGAAAGGTGAAACGCAGCGACAAGGCTCGCCTGATTCGCGACGGTATCGTCATCTTCACGGGTGCCATCAATGCCCTGAAGCGTTTCAAGGACGATGTGAAGGAGGTAGGTACCAACTTCGAGTGCGGTATCAGCCTGACGAACTGCAACGACATCAAGATAGGCGACATTATCGAATCTTACGAAGAAGTGGAAGTGAAGCAAACGTTATGACAATTGATAATTGACAATGATTAATTATTAATTATGGTTTTGCAGGTTTTGTATAGGCGGGCTATTGGCTTATTGGGCTTTCAGCTTATGCAAACTTACGGAGCTTGAATGATTAAATGATGGATAATTGATGGTTGATGATAGGAGAAATTGTCAATTGTCAATTATCCATTGTCAATTTATAGAAGTATGGCAATTATAGACATTATTATTGTAGCAATCTTTCTGGTTGGTGCGATTGTCGGCATGATGAAAGGCTTTGTGAAGCAACTGGCCTCCATCCTGGGACTGATTATCGGTCTGTTGGCTGCGAAGATGCTCTATGCTACGGTGGCTGCGAGAATCTATACCACAGTGACAGATTCCATGACGTTGGCGCAAGTGCTGGCGTTTGTCCTTATATGGATAGCCGTTCCTTTGGGATTTTCGTTGGTGGCCTCTCTGCTGACCAAGGCGATGGACGCTACCGCCATAGGCTGGCTCAACCGTTGGTTGGGAAGCGGATTGGGTGCTCTGAAAGCACTCTTGTTGGTGAGCCTGATGATAGGGATTGTGGAATTTGTTGATGGAAACGATAAGCTGATTGGCGAAACAAAGAAGGAGGAATCGGTGTTATATTATCCGATAAAAGAGTTTGCCGATATATTCTTGCCTGCGGCAAAAGTAGTGACGCAACAGATTGTAAATTTGGAATTTGAGAAATTGTAGAACTGATGCAACAAGAAGAACCCAATAAATATGTAAAGGAACTCACTCAAGAGAAGTATAAGTACGGCTTCACCACTGATGTGCATACCGACATCATCGAGCGTGGACTGAACGAAGACATCGTGCGGCTTATCTCTGAGAAGAAAAACGAACCGGAATGGTTGTTGGAGTTCCGTTTGAAGGCGTATCGCCACTGGCTGACGTTGGAGATGCCTACGTGGGCGCATCTCCGTATTCCTGAAATAGACTATCAGGCTATTTCCTATTATGCCGACCCTACGAAGAAGAAAGAAGGACCGAAAAGCATGGACGAGGTGGATCCTGAGTTGGTGAAGACGTTCAACAAGCTGGGCATTCCTTTGGAAGAACAGATGGCGCTGAGCGGCATGGCGGTGGATGCCGTGATGGACTCCGTCTCTGTGAAGACTACTTTCAAGGAGAATCTGATGGAGAAGGGAATCATCTTCTGCTCCTTCAGCGAGGCTGTGCGCGAGCATCCCGACTTGGTGCAGAAATACCTTGGTTCGGTGGTGCCCTATCGCGACAACTTCTTTGCGGCGCTGAATTCGGCGGTATTTTCTGACGGCTCTTTTGTCTATATCCCGAAAGGCGTGCGCTGTCCGATGGAGTTATCGACCTATTTCCGCATCAATGCCCGCAATACGGGACAGTTTGAACGGACATTGATTGTGGCGGACGATGATTCCTACGTCTCTTATCTGGAAGGCTGTACCGCTCCGATGCGTGACGAGAACCAATTGCACGCCGCCATCGTAGAGATTGTGGTACACGACCGTGCAGAAGTGAAATATAGTACGGTGCAGAACTGGTACCCCGGTGATGCCGAAGGCAAGGGAGGTGTTTATAACTTCGTGACGAAGCGCGGTCATTGCAAGGGAGTGGACAGCAAGCTCTCCTGGACACAGGTGGAGACAGGCTCTGCCATTACTTGGAAGTATCCTTCCTGTATATTGTCGGGTGACAACTCGATTGCGGAATTCTATAGTGTGGCGGTAACCAATAACTATCAGCAGGCAGATACGGGTACGAAGATGATTCATATCGGCAAAAACACCCGTAGCACGATTGTAAGCAAAGGCATCTCTGCCGGTAAGAGCGAGAATTCTTATCGTGGTCTGGTGCGTGTGGGGCAGAAGGCCGACAATGCACGTAACTACAGCCAGTGCGACTCCTTGCTGTTAGGTGACAAGTGCGGTGCGCATACTTTCCCCTACATGGACATCCACAACGAGACCGCTATCGTGGAGCACGAAGCCACAACCAGCAAAATCAGCGAAGACCAGATATTCTATTGCAACCAGCGCGGCATTTCTACGGAAGATGCCGTGGGGCTGATTGTGAACGGATATGCCAAGGAGGTATTGAACAAGCTCCCGATGGAATTTGCCGTAGAGGCGCAGAAGTTGCTTGCCATCTCACTGGAAGGAAGCGTTGGATAGATGAGGAGTTAAGAATGAAGAATTAAAATAGAACGGTGAAGAATTAAGAATGAAATCTTCATTCTTAATTCTTAATTTTAAAGATTATGTTAGAGATAAAAGACCTGCACGCCAGTATCAATGGCAAAGAGATATTGAAAGGCATCAACCTGACTATCCGTGACGGTGAAGTACACGCATTGATGGGACAAAACGGTGCCGGTAAGAGTACGTTGAGCAATGTGTTGGTGGGGCATCCCGCCTACGAAGTGACTCGCGGTTCGGTGACCTTCAACGGAAAGGACTTGCTTGCCATGAGTCCGGAAGATCGTGCCCACGAAGGCATTTTCCTTTCTTTCCAGTCTCCGGTGGAGATTCCCGGTGTTTCGATGGTGAACTTCATGCGTGCTGCCGTGAACGAGCAGCGTAAGTATCGCCATCTGCCTGCTTTGTCGGCCGGTGAGTTCCTGAAACTGATGCGCGAGAAGCGTGCCATTGTGGAGTTGGACAACAAGCTTGCCAATCGCAGTGTGAACGAAGGGTTCAGTGGCGGCGAGAAGAAGCGCAATGAAATCTTCCAGATGGCGATGCTTGAACCGACTTTCACCATTCTGGACGAGACTGATTCCGGTCTGGACGTGGATGCCCTGCGCATCGTGGCGGAAGGCTTCAACAAGCTGAAGACGGAGAAGACAAGTGCGATGGTCATCACCCACTACCAGCGTTTGCTGGACTATCTGAAGCCTGATATCGTACATGTGTTGCTCGGCGGCCGCATCGTGAAGACCGGTGGCCCGGATTTGGCACAAGAGATAGAGAAGCGTGGCTTCGATTGGATAAAGAAGGAGACGGAGGATTTATGATTTCAGATTTATGATTTATAGTTATGGATGCTGAAAAGCCATACGTCATAAGTCATAAATCTGAAATCTGAAATCATAATTCATACATTTGAACATGAAACCTGAACAACAATACATAGACCTTTTCTCCCATGCGGAGGCGATGATATGCCGACACAGTGCCGAGGTGCTGAATGCGCCGCGTGCTGCTGCTTTCGCTGACTTCGAGCGTTTGGGCTTCCCGACCCGCAAGCAGGAGAAATACAAATATACCGATGTCAGCAAGTTCTTTGAGCCGGATTATGGCTTGAACTTGAACCGGTTGGAGATTCCGGTGAATCCTTACGAAGTATTCAAGTGTGATGTACCCAACATGAGTACGGCACTCTATTTCGTGGTGAATGATGCTTTCTATCAAGGGACGAAAACGGTGTCTCCCAAACTGCCCGAAGGTGTTGTCTTCGGCAGTCTGAAAGAGATGTCGGAACAGCATCCTGAGTTGGTGAGGAGATACTATGGCAAGCTGGCCGATACTTCTAAAGATGGAGTGACAGCTTTCAATACGGCCTTCGTGCAAGACGGTGTATTGCTGTATGTCCCCAAGAATGTAGTGCTGGAGAAACCCATCCAATTGGTGAATATCTTGCGGGGAGACGTCAACTTCTTGGTAAGCCGCCGTGTATTGATCATCTTGGAAGAGGGTGCGCACGCCCGGCTGCTCGCCTGCGACCATGCGATGGATAACGTCAATTTCCTGGCGACGCAAGTGGTGGAAGTCTTTGTCGGTGAGAACGCCACCTTCGACTTCTACGAATTGGAAGAGACGCATACTAGTACGGTACGTATCAGCAATATGTACGTGAAGCAGGGAGCGGACAGCAACGTCCTGCTGAACGGAATGACCCTGCACAACGGCACTACCCGCAACACTACCCACGTGACTTTTGCGGGCGAACATGCCGAACTGAACCTTTGCGGCATGGCCATTGCCGATAAGAATCAGCATGTGGATACCCACACCACCATCGACCATGCCGTCCCCAATTGCACCAGCAACGAACTCTACAAGTACGTCCTTGACGAGCAGGCCGTCGGTGCCTTTGCCGGATTGGTATTGGTGCGCCCCGGCGCGCAGCACACCGCTTCGCAACAGACTAACCGCAACCTTTGCGCCACCCGCGAGGCGCGCATGTACACCCAGCCGCAGTTGGAAATCTATGCCGATGACGTGAAGTGCAGCCACGGTGCCACGGTGGGCCAGCTTGACGAAAGCGCCCTGTTCTACATGCGGCAACGCGGCATCCCCTTGCGCGAAGCCCGCCTGTTGTTGATGTTCGCCTTTGTCAACGAAGTCATCGACACCATTCGTTTAGATGCCCTGAAAGACCGCCTGCATCTGCTGGTGGAGAAACGCTTCCGGGGGGAGTTGAATAAGTGCAAGGGATGTGCGATATGCAAGTAAAATGAAATAATTAGAGAACACATGGATATTCAGAACATAAGAGCCGATTTCCCCATCCTCTCCCGCGAGGTCTATGGCAAGCCGTTGGTCTATTTCGACAACGGCGCCACCACCCAGAAACCCCGTTGTGTGGTAGATGCCATTACGGACGAATACTATTCGGTGAACGCCAACGTCCATCGCGGCGTACATTTCCTTTCGCAACAGGCTACGGAACTGCATGAGGCATCGCGCGAGACGGTGCGCTGCTTCATCAACGCACGCAGCATCAACGAGATTGTCTTTACACGGGGTACGACAGAGAGCATCAACCTGCTCGTCTCCAGTTTTGGCGAGGAGTTCATGCAGGAAGGCGACGAGGTGATTCTCTCCGTGATGGAGCATCACAGCAACATCGTTCCCTGGCAGCTGCTGGCGGCAAAGAAGGGGATTGCCATCAAGGTGATTCCGATGAACGACCGTGGCGAACTGCTATTGGACGAGTATAAGAAGTTGTTTTCCGAGCGCACGAAGATAGTCAGCGTGGCGCATGTCTCCAATGTGCTGGGCACGGTCAATCCCGTCAAGGAGATGATAGCCTTCGCTCACGAGCAGGGCGTGCCCGTGCTGGTGGACGGCGCACAGTCCATCCCACACATGCCGGTGGACGTGCAGGCGTTGGATGCCGATTTCTATGTCTTCTCCGGTCATAAGGTATATGGACCTACAGGGGTGGGTGTGCTCTATGGCAAGGAAGAATGGCTGGACAAGCTGCCTCCCTATCAAGGCGGCGGGGAGATGATTCAGCACGTCTCTTTCGAGAGGACCACCTTCAACGAGCTGCCCTTCAAGTTCGAGGCGGGCACGCCCGACTACATCGGCACCACCGGACTTGCCAAGGCGCTGGATTATATTTCCGCCATCGGCATGGAGCGGATTGCCGCTTATGAACACGAATTGATTCGCTATGCCATGCAGCGTCTGAAGGAGATTCCCGGCATGCGCATCTTCGGTGAGGCGGAGGGGAAGGGGAGTGTCATCTCGTTTTTGGTGGGCGACATCCACCACTTTGATATTGGCACGCTGCTCGATCGCCTTGGCATCGCCGTCCGCACGGGACATCATTGTGCTCAACCGCTGATGCAGCGTCTGGGCATCGAAGGAACGGTGCGTGCCTCTTTCGGACTCTACAACACGAAGGAGGAGGTTGATGTGCTGGTGGCAGGCGTAGATAGGGTGCGGCAAATGTTTTAAGAAAAAAACACTCGCCTCCTGCAACCTTTTCGCCCTCTGATGCGTCTAATAATATGCAAATAACTTTAAAGCAATAAGATTATGTTAGTGACAACAACCCCGACTATCGAGGGTGGACGCATCACCCGTTATTATGGCATTGTCAGTGGCGAGACAATCATCGGTGCCAATGTGTTTCGTGATTTCTTTGCCAGCATCCGTGACGTGGTGGGCGGACGAAGCGGCTCTTACGAGGAGGTGCTTCGCGAGGCCAAAGACATCGCGTTGCGCGAAATGCAGGAAAATGCCCGTGCCATGGGAGCGAATGCGGTGATTGGCGTTGACCTTGATTACGAAACGGTAGGCGGCAGTGGCAGCATGCTGATGGTGACCGCTTGCGGTACGGCGGTGACGGTGGAGTAGGAGGAGCTTTAGGTTTCTTAACCTCGTCCCCGTTAGGCGGATGATGGATCTGTTTGGAACGGGTGATCTGTTCGGACAGATACATCATCCGCTTTTTGTTTTTTTACTTTGCCGCTTCATGGTTTTCATTTAAGACTTGTTTTTATTTTTAGATGCAGATTTAATGGCTATTGTTTTTATCTGTTAAATAAAGATTCCGTTAAATGTTCTATTGAAATAGATAAATTTAATGAAGCAATAGATATTTTTAAAATAATTCTATTTTTATGTTTGGCTTCAATGAATTAATTTATATCTTTGCATCGTTGATACAATTTAAATATAGAAAGAGAACTAAATCTTTAGTAACTTTAAATAAGATATTTATGTTAAAAAAAACAAGATCAGTTGGACTTTTGCTGTTCCTTTTCACAATGCAAGCAGGAACAATGTATGCAACTTCGGGCCGACAGGCTAATGAGATAATAGTATCTCAGCAGGCCGGTTCATGCCGAGGCATTGTTAGAGATGTCATGGGAGAAGCTGTTATTGGTGCGTCCGTAGTAATAAAAGGAACGACCAATGGTACAATTACAAGTATTGACGGGGATTTTTCTCTGTCTAATGTGAAAAAAGGTGACGTTTTGGTCATCTCATTTGTAGGTTATCAAAGTCAGGAAATAATTTGGGATGGGCAACTGCTCAATATTACCTTGAAAGAAGATGCCGAAATGCTGGAAGAAGTAGTGGTGGTAGGTTATGGCACACAGAAAAAGGTGAACGTGACTGGTGCGGTGGCAGCTGTTGACGGCAATGTGTTGGAAAGTCGTCCTATTACCAACATTGGTCAGGGGCTGCAGGGGGTGGTTCCTAACCTGAATGTAACCGTATCGGGTGCTCCGGGTCAAGGATCCAGTTTCAATGTTCGTGGTGATACCTCCATCAATGGTGGTTCCCCCTTGGTGTTGGTAGATAATGTCCAAATGGACCCGAATCTGGTCAATCCGGAAGACATAGCTTCTATCTCCGTATTAAAGGATGCTGCTTCAGCCGCCATTTATGGTGCACGTGCAGCTTACGGTGTAATTTTGATTACCACAAAAAGTGGCAAGAAAGCTACCAAACCTCAGATTTCATTCAATGCCAGCGGCTATTGGAGTAGCCCGGCTCGGGAAATGCATAATGTAAATTCTATTGACTACCTGACCATGCGTGATGTCGCTTATCAAAACGGTGGCGGATCGGGTTCTCTGGCCAGCCCTCAGTTATGGGAGTATGCACAAGGCTACATGAACGGTACCTATAAATATACCGAGTTTTTTGATGAAACACTTAACCAGAACAAATGGCAGTATTGTGGAAACACAGACTGGTTCAATGAATTGTATAAAACTAATTTTTCACAACAATACAATGTGTCAATAAATGGCGGTGACGAAAGGACCACTTACTATGCTTCTGTAGGTTTTGCCAATCAAAAAGGTGTATTAAAGATGACGGACGATTCATACCGCAAGTTCAATGCCAATTTGAATGTGTCTTCCCAAATCACCAAGTGGATGAAGGCTTCTGCCAAAATCATGCACACTTACAGCACTGAGGAACACCCTACAGGCAGTGGAAATGCAGGCGTAGGTGGCTACAGCGGTATGTTGAAGAATGACTTAAGCCCATTGATGCCTATTGTCCATGCTCATACCGGACGTTTGGTCCGCGATGAAAGTGCCGGTGCAATAGATGATCCTACCATGGGTATCGTTACTACCGGAGGATTGAAATATGTGGAAGAAAATGAATCCAATTATTATGCAGGACAGGGAAGTTATACCAATCCTTATTCGGTAGCTCGTTTAGGAGGTACCACCGGCACCAAGAAGAACGACCTGTGGATGACAGGCGCCTTGCAGCTTACTCCCGTCGAAGGATTGGTTATCAGTGCCGATTATACTTGGAACTTCTACAATTCGGGTGTTCAGGGCGTAGGTAAGAATTATTACGAATATCGTGCTGTAGCGGGAACCGAGCTGTATTATCCTTGGACCAACCCAAGCTATGCGAAATATGAAAATTCGGAAGACTATTACAACTCATTGAATCTTTTTGCCGAATATACTAAGACACTATGGGAAAAACACAATTTTAAGTTCATGGTAGGTTACAATCAGGAGTATAAACACTCCAAGTATTTCTATGGTCAACGTCAGAATTTGATTTCTACCAACGTTCCAGATTTGGATATGGCTACCGGTGACAAATATGTAGGTTCTACGGAAACACACTGGGGTACTTTAGGCTACTTCGTTCGTGTGAACTATAACTACGATGAACGTTACTTATTTGAATTTAATGGTCGTTACGATGGCTCTTCAAAATTCCCCTCGGGTGACCGCTATGCATTTTTCCCTTCATTCTCTGTAGCATGGCGTGCTTCTCAAGAAAAGTTTTGGGAACCGATGAAGAATTGGTGGAACGACCTAAAGGTGCGTGTGTCTTATGGTTCTTTAGGCAATCAGGCAGTAAAAGGCAATTTCCCCTATTTAATGTCATACGGAACAGGAACTTTGAACTATTTGCTTGATGGGGAAAAGCCTCAAATTGTAAATCCTTATACAAATTTGGTCTCTTCTTCTTTGACATGGGAAACTGTCAACCAATTCAACGTAGGCGTTGATTTCGGATTCTTCAGCAATCGGCTGACAGGTTCGTTCGACTGGTATCGCCGTGACACCAAAGATATGTTGACTCCTCCGGATGAACTTCCTGCTGTATTGGGTGCTACTTTAGGTAACGTAAACAACGGTTCAATGAAGACTGTGGGCTGGGAACTCTCTTTGGGATGGCGGGATCATCTTGAAAACGGCCTCTCTTATTGGGCTAAATTCGCTTTGTCAGACTATCAGTCTGAAATTACCGAATATAATGGGAATAAAGCCGGCAAAATCAGCGGTTATTACGTAGGCCGCAAGATGGGTGAAATTTGGGGTTTGGTAGCCGACGGCTTGTTCCAGTCTCAGGAAGAAATAGACAATTACATGTCGCAGACCGGTTTGCAGAATACAACTTACCGTCCGGGTGATGTGAAGTATGTGGACGTAAGTGGTGATGGCAAATTGGCATGGGGACAGGAAACCATTTACGATAAGGAAGGTACGGATAAGACCATCATTGGTAATAATACTCCCCGTTATCAGTATGGTTTGACTTTGGGTGCCGAATACAAGAATTTCGATTTTGAGGTATTCTTCCAAGGCATAGGCAAGCGTGATTATTGGTTGGGCGGTGCCCAGGTCTTCGGTTTCACCAGCCAATGGGATGTTCCCTATGAAAATTCTTTGGACTATTGGACACCCGACAATAGGGATGCATTGTATGCTGCACCAGATTGGAACAAGTGGATTAACCGTGAATGCAGTACACGCTATTTACAGAATGCAGCCTATATGCGTCTGAAAAACATTACTTTAGGATATAGCGTGCCGAAAAAAGTGTTGAACAAGGTAGGCATCAGCAAACTGAGATTCTATGTAACAGGCGAAAATTTGTTTACTTTCACAAATTTGTGTGACTCCTTTGATCCTGAAACATTGGGTAATCTGTCTTATCCTATTACTAAAAAGGTATCAGTAGGTTTGAACTTAACATTCTAATCACTATAAAAAAGATAATCAATATGAGATTAAAATATATAATTGCGTTGGCAGGCTTCATGGGACTGAATACAGCTTGCAATGATGTGATCGACCTAAAGCCATTAGATAGTTTCACAGATGAGTCTTATTGGACGTCTGTCGAAGATTTGAAGCGCTATACAAATCGTTTCTATACAAATCTGAGTGCCCCGTCGAATGGCGGCGATACTCAAAGTGACAACCGTGTACCGACCAGCTATGATAAATGGTTGTATAACGAATATTTATTGGATGATGCCACAGACTGGAACTTTTCCAATATCCGTAACCTGAACTTCTTTATGAACCGCTACCAGCGCGTGTCAGGTACGGAAGCCGACATCAATGCCCAGGTGGCAATAATTCGCTTTTTCCGTGCGTTGGATTATTATGGAAAGATTAAGTCGTATGGTGATGTGCCTTGGTATGAAAAAGATTTGACCGATGGAGATACGGAAGAGTTGTATAAAGAACGTGATTCACGTGACTTTGTATTGGGCAAGATTATCGAAGATTTGGAATTTGCCATTACCTGGTTGCCCGAAAAGAATGCCGCTGCGGAATGTGCCTTGCACAAGGATGCCGCCCGCACTCAATTGAGCCGTATCTGCTTGTATTATGGTACATATAAGAAATACCACAATGTGAGCGGTACTCCCACCAGCCAGGAATTGTTGCAGAAAGCTGCAAGCAATGCATTGGCTGTGATAAACACAGGTCGTTATGACATTGTGCGTGGCGAAGATGCCGGTTGCGGCATGAAGTCCTTCGAAGACTATCCGATGTATTACCAGAACCAGTTCGTACAAGAAGACCTGAGCGACAATAAAGAAGCGATTATGTATCGTTCTTATGTGAAGGGTACTTTGATGCATAGTTTGGGACGTAACAATGGTGTAGGCTATTCCAAGGATTTTGTAGAAGCGTTCTTGTGCAAAGATGGTAAGCCTATTGCTGTCAGCAGCTATTATCAAGGTGACGAGACGATTGACCTTGAAATGGCAAATCGTGATCCGCGTATGTATCAGATAATAGATAACGTACACCGTCCATACACAGTGCAGCCGGACGGCACAATTGAGGTAAACAAAAGTATCAACGACTTTACGGCTTCGGCACCGAATGTGTCTCCTGATGGAAGTGTAACCGGTTATGCCAATGTGAAATATACTTCCGCAGATCCTACTCAGTGGGTGGCCAATTCTTCTACCTATGACTGGTTTGTCTATCGTTATGCAGAGGTATTGCTGAATTATGCCGAAGCCAAATACGAATTAGGTGAAATGAGTCAGGATGTGTTGGATTTGACCATCAACAAATTACGCGATCGCGTTGAAATGCCCCATTTGACAATTGCTGTCGGTTTCACAGATCCTAACTGGCCTGATTACGGATATACCGTAGATCCTTTATTGCAAGAAATCCGTCGTGAACGTCGTATTGAGTTAGCGGCTGAAGGTTTTCGTTATGATGACCTCATTCGTTGGAAAGGCGTTAAGTTGCTTGAAAATCCAAAGACGGTCTTAGGAATGCGGGTGACAGACAAGGTCATCTCTTTGTATCAAGATAACACATTTGGTGGTGATAAGGGACGTCCTCTGGTGGAATATCAGGGAAAACAATATATCAGACCTTACCAAAAAGGCTTGAATGATGCAGGTCGTTCGTGGTCTGAAACGGATAAGCGTTATTTGAATCCGATATCAAAGAATGTGATTTTGATTAATCCGAATATCACGCAAAACCCCGGTTGGGAATAATGACGAAATAGTTGTGACAGAACAACAATAGTTGTGATAAAGCAGAATAGCATCCGGTTTGTTAAAATAGGATGCTATTCTTTTTTTTCTCGGAAGATTGATGTTGTTATACCTTTTTTATTTTTTTTGTCTTGCCGCTTTCACAATTTAGCCGATTCGTTTGCTTATGTTGTTCCGAATCAATATATTTAGGCATTCGTTCAACCTTTAAACGATTTCTACTATGGCTCAAATCCTTTTCTGGCTGGTTCCGGCCGCTTCTGTTCTGGCACTTGGCTTTGCCTGGTATTTCTACCATGAGATGATGAAAGAGAGTGAGGGTACTCCTCGAATGATTAAAATTGCCGCCGCCGTGCGCAAAGGGGCGATGTCCTACCTGCGCCAGCAATATAAGATTGTGGGGTGGGTGTTCTTGGGGCTTGCCGTGCTGTTCTCCGTGATGGCGTATGGCTTCGGCGTGCAAAATGCGTGGGTGCCTGTCGCTTTCCTGACGGGTGGCTTCTTTTCCGGACTTTCCGGCTTCTTGGGGATGAAAACCGCTACATACGCCTCGGCACGTACGGCGAATGCCGCCCGTGATTCGCTGAATGCGGGGTTGCGCATCGCTTTCCGCAGCGGGGCGGTGATGGGATTGGTGGTGGTAGGCCTGGGATTGCTCGACATCTCTTTCTGGTATCTGTTGCTGAACGCGGTGATACCGGAGGATGCGATGACTCCCACCCATAAGCTTTGCATCATCACCACCACAATGCTGACTTTCGGTATGGGTGCTTCCACGCAGGCGCTGTTTGCCCGTGTGGGAGGAGGCATCTATACGAAGGCTGCCGATGTGGGTGCCGACCTGGTGGGCAAGGTAGAAGCGGGCATTCCCGAAGACGACCCGCGCAATCCTGCCACCATTGCCGATAATGTGGGCGATAATGTGGGCGACGTTGCCGGTATGGGAGCCGATTTGTACGAAAGTTATTGCGGCTCCATCCTTGCCACAGCTGCCCTCGGTGCCGCTGCCTTTATCCATTCGGGGGATACGCTGATGCAGTTCAAGGCGGTCATCGCGCCGATGCTGATTGCCGCGGTGGGCATTGTTCTCTCCATCGTCGGCATCTTCTCCGTCCGCACAAAAGAAGATGCGAAGATGAAGGACTTGCTGAATTCGTTGGCTTTCGGTACCAACCTTAGCTCCGTATTGATAGTGATAGCCACCTTTTTCATCCTTTGGTTGCTGAAGATTGACAACTGGATGTGGATTTCCTGCTCCGTAGTGGTGGGGCTGGTGGTGGGCATCGTTATCGGGCGTTCCACGGAGTACTACACTTCGCAGTCCTATCGTCCTACGCAGCGGCTGAGCGAGAGTGGGAAGACCGGTCCCGCCACGGTTATCATCTCCGGCATCGGACTGGGGATGCTCTCCACCGCCGTTCCGGTGATTGCCGTGGTAGTGGGCATCATCGTTTCCTATCTTTTCGCCGCAGGTTTCGATTTCTCCAACGTGGGACTGGGGCTTTACGGCATCGGCATCGCCGCCGTGGGCATGCTTTCCACCCTGGGCATTACGCTTGCTACGGACGCTTACGGACCGATTGCCGACAATGCGGGCGGAAACGCTGAGATGTCCGGTCTGGGCGAGGCGGTCCGCAAACGTACCGATGCGCTCGATTCGCTGGGCAATACCACCGCCGCTACGGGCAAGGGATTCGCCATCGGTTCCGCCGCCCTGACGGGACTTGCGCTGCTCGCTTCCTACATCGAGGAGATTCGTATCGGCTTGACCCGCATCGGTCTGACCGAACTGACTTCCGGTGGAGAGCATATATCCGTGCAGGATGCCACCTTCTTCGACTTCATGCACCATTATGACGTGACGCTGATGAATCCGAAAGTCCTTTCGGGCATGTTCCTTGGCAGCATGATGGCTTTTCTGTTCTGTGGACTGACGATGAATGCGGTGGGACGTGCCGCCGCCCACATGGTGGACGAGGTGCGCCGTCAGTTCCGTGAAATCAAAGGCATCCTTACAGGGGATGCCGACCCCGATTACGAACGTTGTGTGGCCATCTCCACCAAGGGGGCGCAGCGCGAGATGGTGGTTCCGTCGCTGATAGCGATTGTCGCGCCCATTGTCACAGGACTTGTCTTTGGGGTTCCCGGCGTGATGGGGTTGCTGATTGGCGGTCTGAGCAGCGGCTTCGTGCTTGCCATCTTTATGGCGAATGCCGGCGGCGCATGGGACAACGCCAAGAAGTATGTGGAAGAGGGAAACTTCGGCGGAAAGGGCAGCGAGGTGCATAAAGCCACCGTTGTGGGCGATACCGTTGGCGACCCGTTCAAGGACACCTCCGGCCCGAGCCTGAACATCCTTATCAAGCTGATGAGTATGGTGGCGATTGTGATGGCGGGGCTGACCGTGGCGTGGAGCTTGTTCTAACAAGGTCTTTATGTAAATATTCCTGATTTTTCTCCTCCAACGCTCCAAACGACGCTTTTTTCTTAATCTTTACAAAACACCCCTCTCAGAAGTACTTCTGAGGGGGGATAGGGATAGTCGTTATCTGAGGTAGCCTCGGTCGTTATCTGAGACAGCCTCAGTCGTTATTTGAGGTAGCCTCAGTCGTTATCCGAGGCTACCACAGATTTGCACGGGGATTTTAGACCTTGTTTTGTTGAGAAATTTCTTTCTTGCATCACTTCCCGTAGTCATCATACATCATCAGTAGATGTGAAGAGCTCCAACTGAAGTGGGGCGCTTTCAGGCGTTCGCCGGTGTGCGTGCCGTAGTTCTCGTGGATGGGAGCACCCTCTTGCAGTCCGTTCAGGCGGTCGAATACTTGCAGCGTATATTCATCGGCAAGTTTATGGTAACCGTAGTTGCGTAGGCCGCGGATGGCGAAGTAGGTCTGGTCCAGCCAGATGGGGCCACGCCAGTAGCCGCGCGGGTTGTACTTCGGATTGTCGGCGGCAATGGTGGGGAAGGGGATGTAGGTGGAGAACTTCGCCGTGTCCTGAAGCATCGGCAGCATGGCGTCCACCTGCTGTTGCGTGGCGATTTGCGTCCAAAGCGGGGTGTATGCCTCGCAGCCCGGCTCACGGATGAACGAACCGTCCTTCAGGCGGCGGTCGAAGAAGAAATTCATCTCCTTGTCGAAGAAGTAGTCGGCCACTTGAGCGCTGTAGTCGGGTGCCTCGAACGGGAGGTCCAGCAGTCCGGCAAACTTCTTCAGCAGCTTGCATTCTAGGGCGAGGTAGGCGTTGAGGTCCACACTTTCTTGGTCGGTGCTCCAGGCATCTTCGTACCCTTCGTTTTTCAGCATCACGGCGTCGTCGAAGCGGATGGCGTTGTCCATGCCGCTTTCCCAGGCGGCAGCTTCCAGCGTTCCGTCGGTGGAGCCGTATTCGCATATACCGTTGTGGTTGTGGTCGCGCTTTTCGTACCACCACTTATAATAAGAGAGCAGTTGGGGGTACATTTCGGCTACAAAGGCGGTGTCGTTGGTATGCGTGAAGATTTCGTCCACCGCCCAGCATACCAAAGGCGGCTTGCTGTCGCGGGCGTTGTTCTCCGACGGGTCGGTATAGATGCAGTCGATAATCATGCCGTCCGGCAGTTGGTAGTCGAACATGGCGCGGATGTTGTTCTTGGCAAGTTCGGGGTCGAATTTGGCGGTGCCTGCACTGAAGCGCCAGCTGTCCCATGCCCAGAAGCCGACAAAGTAGCCCACAGCATGGCTGGGCACGATACCCTCGTGGAGCAGTCCGCCCCGGTGTGTGCGCCAGTTGGAGATGAGGGTGGTGACAGCTTTTACGGCGATACGGTCATACTCCGGTTTCATGTCATTACGCAGAATCTTCGAGAGGTAGCCTTCCCACCGTTCGGAGTTGGCTTGCAGTGCGGGAGCGGGATTGTTGAGCATCTCCGGCAGGGCGGGCAAGCCTGCTGTCATCTCCTTTTCGGAGGTGAAGAAGGAGATGGCCACGTTGACGGTCTCGCGAGGGGAACGGATGAGGGCGGTATAGTTATTGCCGTTCAGTGTCGGTGCCACGCCGGGAGCGAAGGTCATCGCCACACATTCACCCGAGGGATGGCGGGCTATGACCGAATTCTGTTCTATATTGACTGTCACGTCTTTGCCCCAACGGCTGCCTGTCAGTAGCAGGTCTTCTGCTGTATCGGCCTTGATGCGCAGCAGGGCGGTGGAAGCGCTGATGAAGTTCAGCCGTTGCACGATGCTTCCGTTGTCGGAATGTGCTGACAGATAGAGCTCGCCGGGATAATAGCAGGTGGAGTCGGGAACAAAAACGCCTTGCGCGTCACTGGCGAAGCTGACCACCGCCGCCGACTGCGCCATCCATTGGCGGCGGAACATGTCCAGACTGAACGGTCCGCAGAAGCCGTTGACCCATTGCTCTTTTTCGGGCAGCGTGAAGCCCATCCACGAACCCGCATCCGTGAACCAGCCGTAGCAGCGGTGCAGGGTGTCGGGGGTATAGGCGATGTCCAGTATGTTGGCGAAGTCATAACGGCGCTCCGCCTTGTTCTTCGTGCCGGGGGTGCAGGCGGTAAAGCCGGCGGCCAGCAGTGCGAAGAGGAAAAAGGAATGAAGTTTGGTTTTCATTTCAGGTTTATGATTTATGATGGATGATGGAACACAGAGGCACAGAGACACGGAGAAGATTCTTTCTCTTTCTTATCTCCTTACTCTCTCTAAAAATATTCTCTGTGTCTCCGTGCCTCTGTGTTCTACTTTAATTTCGATATCGTGAAGCTATACTTCCATTCGTGCGGCGTGATGGTATATTCGGGATGCACCTGTGCGCCCCATGTGTTGTCGCCGCCCACACCCATCTGCCGATGGTCGATGTTGAGCCATACCAACTCCTTCTTCACGAGGCTTCCGCCGTGGCGGCGTTCCACTTGCGAGGGACGGTATTCGAGGTCTTCCATCGGGAAGTTCCAGGCACTGACGCTCAGCGGCTCTTCGCCTGTTATCAGCAGGCCTTCGCCTGCGGCGTTGCGCAGGGCTACCCAACGCACGTCGCAATGGTTGGCCGTTTCCTGGGCACGTACATACGGATGATACTGTTCCCAGACCGTAGCTTGGTAGCGGCCTATCAGTGCACTGCTCTTGCGGTCGGCATAGCTCTCGTGCGGACCGCGGCCCATCCATTCCATCTGCTCGTATTCGGGGTTGAGAATCATGCGCATACCGAAGCGAGGCATCTCGCCCAACGCTTTCTTGCCGGGAACGAAGTGCATGGTCACTTGGATGTTTCCGTCGGAGCATACCTTATATATAAGGTGTAAGTCGGATTCCTGCTCTTCCATGCGGTAGGTGGCGGTCAGCGTGGTGACAGGTTGTCCTTCGGCCACCTCAAAATTTAGCAGACGGGCGTCGCGTCCGGCATGCCGCCAGGTGGCGCAACGTTTCAGGTGTCCGTTGGGGATGTCGTTGTCGGTCAGCGGACGCCAGAAGTTGGGTTGCAGTCCTGCTTGAATCAGGTTCTTGCCGTGGTAGGCAAGTTCAGTCATCTCACCGCTTCGGGTGGAGAATACTACGCGGAAGTTGCTGTTCTTCAGCGTGACGGCCTCTGCAGAACGTTCGATGTCCAACCGGGCAGGCGGTGCGGTGCATACCTGCTTGGTATCCGGTGCGGCACACGGCACCGTGGGGAGTTGCCATTGCTCGATGGCGACTTCATGTCCTTTCGGTACCATCGGCGCGGCTTGCTTGGTGAAGGCGCGCAGCGTGAGGAAATACTCTTTTCTGTCGGCAGGCAGCGGCTTCAGCGGCAGCTCGATGCAGGCGGAGCGGCCCGGAGCCACGGTGGGGAAGTCGGTTTCGCCGCTCTGCACGGCTTTGCCCTCACACTCCACCGCCCAACGCAGGGTGTAGCCCTCCAGTCCGATGAAGTCGTGGCGGTTCGTCACTCGTATCTTGTTGGTGGTGAAAGCCTCCGGTTCGAAGTGGATGTATTGCAGCACCTTCTTCACTTCGTAGAGGTGCGGGTGGGGGGTGCGGTTGGCGGCCACTAGTCCGTTGGCGCAGAAGTTGGAGTCGTTCACGATGCCCACGAAGCCCATGTCACCGCCGAACGCCCAGATGTCGCGGTTGTTCTGGTCCTTGATGGCGAAGGTCTGGTCCACCCAGTCCCAGATGAAGCCGCCTTGCAGTTGGTCGTACTTGTAAATCAGGTCCCAGTAGTCCTGGAAGTTGCCTACGCTGTTGCCCATGGCGTGCGCATATTCGCACAATATCATAGGACGTGCGTCGCGCTGGTTGACGTGTTGGCGCAGGCGCCAGATGCGGGCGTACATGGGGCAGTAGATGTCGCTCTTGGCGTTGTAGCCGCCGCCTTCGTACTGCACGGGGCGTGTCGGGTCCGTCTGCTTCGCATAGTCGTAGAGTGTTTCGAAGTGCTTGCCGTAGCCCGACTCGTTGCCCATGGACCAGGTGACGATGGCGGTGCAGTTGCGGTCGCGGGCCATCATGCGGCTCATGCGTTGCATGAAGGGCAGTTCCCAGTCGGGATAGTTGGCAAGGGTTCCGTCCTTGTGGTCCATCATGCCGTGGCTTTCGATGTTCGCCTCGTCCACCATGTAGAGGCCGTATTCGGTGCATAGCTCATACCACGGGTAGCTGTTGGGATAGTGGCAGTTGCGCACACCGTTCAGGTTGGACTGCTTCATCAGGCGGATGTCCTGCAACATGGAGGTCACGCTGACGGTGCGTCCCTTGTGCGGGTCGTGCTCGTGGCGGTTCACCCCTTTGAAGAGCACGGTCTTGCCGTTAATCAGCTGCATGCCGTTCATCATCTCCACCGTGCGGAAGCCGAAGAGGTGGGTGAACGATTCCAGCGGCTTGCCCTGCTTGTCATAGCTGCTCACCACTAAGGTGTAGGTGTTAGGCGTTTCGGCGCTCCAGGGATGCGCATTCGGGAAGAGTTGTTGTAGGCTGAAGAGCGTATCGGTGACTGATACTACGGATTTCTGCTGCTCATAGAGCACCTTTGTTCCGTCCATCACCTTCACAGCTACGGTCTCTCCCGCCTGCGGTTGGTGGAGCAGCACATCCAGTTTCAGTTCGCCGTCCTTGTAACCGTTTACCAGTTCGGCAGTCATTTGGAAGTCCTTCACGCGGCTTTGGGGACGGGCGTAGAGATAGACGCTCCGCTCGATGCCGCTGTATTTCCAATAGTCCTGTCCTTCGAGGTAAGAACCGTCGCTGTAGCGGAACACCTTGACGGCAAGTGTGTTGCTTCCCTTCTTCAGCAGGCGGGTCACGTTGAAGTGGGACGGCAGGCGGCTGTCTTCGGCATATCCCACCGGTTCGCCGTTCAGCCACACGTAGTAGGCGGATTCCACTCCCTCAAAGTCGAGGAAGATGTCCATACCCTCCCATCCGGCGGGCACGGTGAACTCGCGGAGGTAGGCACCCACAGGGTTGTAGTCGGCGGGCACGTAGGGCGGATTGGCGGGAAACGGGTAGCGCGTATCGGTATAGATGGGAGCGTCGAAGCCTTGCAGTTCCCAGCTTCCGGGCACCTCGATCTTGCTCCACTTGCGGGTGTTGTATCCCGGCCGATGGAAGTCTTTGGGACAAAGTTCGTTGTTCTTCGAGAAGAGGAACTTCCAGGTGCCGTCCAGCGAGATGCGCCGCTCGGCGGCCGGATTCACGTCGAAGCGCACTTCGGCGGGCAGGGAACGCTGCTTCAGCGCGTTCGCCTCGTTGGTGTAGGGCGTGAAGTGCGCGTGCATCGGTTCCCGGTTCAGCTCGTTCACTTGCGGGTCTTGCCAAGGCTCGTTGTCGGCGAAGGCACCCGTGCAGAGCAGCGAGGAGAGGAGAAAAGTATAAAGTCTGGTTTTCATATTGTTTTTAGTTGATGGTTAATGGAACACAGAGGCACGAAGAAACGGAGGATATTTTTTTGAGGGATTGAGGAGATAAAAGAGAGAGAAGCCTTCCTTATAAACTCTCCGTTATCTCTCTATTCCCTCTTTCAGTTTTTTCTCCGTGCCTTTGTGTCTCCGTGTTCTTTAATAATTACAGCGAACAGAACAGCGTCACCAGCCACGGCACACTGAAGTCCACGATGAACCCGTGGAAGATGGAGACCACCACGAACTGCTGTCCGGCGGTGCGCGTGATGACGGGCAGTGTGGTGTCCATCGTGGTGGCACCTCCGGCAGAGATGGGAGCCAGGTTACCGAACCAGCGCACCAGCAACGGGGCGGCCAGCAGGGTCAGAATCTCACGGCTGATGTTGGCCAGCAGGGCGATGGTGCCCAACTCCGCTCCCCGGTATTCGGTGATGAAGATGCTGGAGAGCGAATAGTAGCCGAAGCCCGATCCGATGGCGAGGCAGTCGGCCAGCGAGCGGTGCGTCAGCAGCAGGCTGATGAGCGCCGAGCCTGTCAGCGTGCCTGTGATGGTCATTACGGGCAGAAGGACCAGCCGCGGGTTCAGCGAACGGAAGCTCTTCAATGTCTGCGGGTCACTGCCTACGCTCACTCCCACGCTGAACATCAACGCGGCCAGTGCGTAGAAGCTGACATCAGTCTGCGCGATGTCGAAAGGCAGCACGCGGCTCAGCCCGAACACCGTGCCGAGGGCGAAGAAGCCCACGATGATGAGGCTTCCCTTCAGGGCGTGCAGCCCCTCGGGTCTTTCCCCCGACCCCTCCCCCGTAGGTAGGGGAGCAGAGCAACATCCACTTTCCCCCCTCCCTACGGGGGAGGGGTCGGGGGAGAGGCTCAGTTTCCGCCACAACGCCCAGGCGGCGATGACGCTGCCCAGCGTTCCGCCCAAGGTAAGAAGCAGTGCCTCCAGCCCGATGGTGTGCAGTCCGCTGATGATGTTGTCGTTGCTTCCCACCTCGATGCCGAGGATGAAGAGCAATACCCAGATGAGCAGGGTGATGAGTGCCTGAATCCGGCTCAGGTCTTTGTTCCGTAAGAAGTAGCCCGCCAGCATGCCGGTGAGCATCAGTCCGATGATAGTAAACATGGTTGGTTCGCTTTATTTTGTAGGCAAAGATAAGGCTTTCTATGTAAACAAGGCGGCACTGCGGGATGCAAATGCCGCCTTGTGGCATTAGGTATTAGATAAACAGATTGGTTATTCTTCCGGTTGGGCCAGGTCATTCAAGGCAGGGTTGGCATTGATTTCCCACAACGGGATGGGGAAGAAATCGTGCGTACCCTTCACGTAGCCACGGTTTCCTACCGCTTCGCTCAGTTTGCCCCAACGGCGCAGGTCGTACCAGCGATAGCTTTCCAGCGGGAACTCGATGATACGTTCATGCTCAATCTGAGCTTGTACTTCGGCTTGTGTGGTGCCGGTCATGGCAGGCATGTTTCCGTGTTTTGCACGAACCTCGTTAATCAACGGGATGGCTTGTTCGGGATATCCCTGCTTGTTCAGCACTTCAGCCTTCATCAGCATGACGTTGGCATAGCGCATCAAAGGAATGTTGAATGTGCAACGGCCGTCCAGCTCATCTGTGGTTTCCACAGTGAAGCGGCGGAAATTGGGGCGGTCATATACATCTTTTACACCTCCGTGAGATTCCAGATATTCGTATGTACTTTCTCCTGCCGGAATTTTGATAACATTGCCGTTTGCATCTACATACTCTTTGTTGATATTTTGTCTCCAACTCCAGAAAATCTCATTGTAAGTATATTCGCCATAGAGCAATTCTCCATTCTCTGCATCGTTGAAGTAATCGTCTTTGAAATAAATGGTATTGTAAAGACGTTGGTCGTACAGACCGTCGGAAGCCTTTCTACCCTCTTTCTTGAACTCGTCCATCAGGCGTGTGTTAGGCAGAATCTCGTCCCAACCACCCATTTCGGAACAAGCTATGAACTGGTGTATCCAAGAGTAGTAGCGTGCACCGTTGTCGGTATTGTTGGAGTATTGCAATTCGAAGATTGATTCGGCGCAATTCTTGTTCTTACCGTTAAACATCTGAATCAGTTTCTCGCCACTTACCAGCTCGTAGCCGGTTACGGCGTTCAAGGCTGTCAAGGCGTTGGCCAAGTAAGTGCTCTCCTGCGCCGGCTCTTCGTAGGCACGGGTCAGGTAAGCAAAACCTAAGTAAGCGTTGGCGGCACCGGAAGTGGCACGGCCAAGCTCGCTGCCGGGACGGGTAGCGGGAAGTGCGGCACCCAGTTTCAATTCATCGATGACGAAGTCCCAGCAGGTGACGCGGTCGCTCAAAGGCTTGTTCAGATCGGCTGCGTTAGAGAGATAATTGTTGCGAATGATGATTTTCTCCCAGTTCAACACCAGCATCAGGTGATAGTAGCCGCGCAGGAAGTGTGCTTCGGCGATAATCTCTGAACGCTTGGCTTCGGAGATGTTTCCTTCGGGAATCTGCGGAGCATATTCCAATACCTGATTGGCAAAGTTGATGCCACGGTAAAGATCCTGATAGTAATAAGAGAATTGTGTGTTACCGTTGGTGTAGGTAAACTTATAGATATCTGTCCAAGTCTGGTAGTTGGTGGCATCGTAACCAAAGTCGTAGAGGTCGGTGCGGAACTCTTCTACCGGCCATCTTACCTCACTGGTAGCGTAGCTGTCGCCGTGATAGAGTTGGGCGTATGCCGATGCCAGAGTGGCTTCAGCGTCTTTTTGGTCTCTCCAGAAGTTGCCGGTAGTCAACTGGTCGGGAGAGGAAACGGTTAAGAAATCGTCGCAGGAAGCGAAAGACATCGTGAGGCATAGACCTGCCAAGTATATAAATTTCTTCATATCTGTTTCGTTTTATGTTTAAGTATTTAGAATGTAAGTTGTGCACCCACGGTGAATGAACGGGTAAATGGATAGATGTAACGGTCGATACCGGCGTTCAGCGGGCTGCTGGTAGAGAACTCGGGATCTACACCGGAGTAACCGGTGATGGTGAACAGGTTTTCACCGCTGACGTAGAAGCGAAGTTTCTCGATGTTGACCTTCTTCAGCAAAGCTTGTGGGAGCGAGTAGCCAATCTGTGCCTGGCGCAGACGTACGAAGCTGCCGTTCTCCAGGAAGCGTTCGCTTTCGCGGGCATTGCCGTTGGGGTCGTTGTAAACCGGACGAGGGATGTCGGTATTGGTATGGTCGGGTCTCCAAGCGTCAGCTACGCTGCTCAGCATGTTGATAGGTGCGGTCATGGATTCATAGAAGAAACGGTTGCCGTTGTAAATCTTGTGGCCGAATACACCGCTCAGGCTGAACGAGAGGTCAAAACCTTTGTAAGAACCGGAGAAGTTGAGGTTGGTCTCGAATTTGGGAATTCCGGTACCACAGAAGTCTTTATCATCTTCGTCAATCACGCCATCGCCGTTCAAGTCCACGAAACGGATGTCTCCGGCTTTAGCATCCGGTTGCAGGCGGTTGCCGTTGGAGTTTACGTAAGCGGCGGCTTCGGCATCGCTCTGGAAGATACCTGCTGTGCGGTAGAGGTAGAAACCGCTGATGGGCTTTCCTTCTTTGGCGTAGGCAGGTACGTGGTCGGTATCGTAAATCAAGCCGGTAGAGGGAAGTGCCTGTCCCTTGTCGGCGAGTTCCACAACTTCGTTCTTTGTGGTAGATAAGTTGAAGCCGATGTTGTATTCGAAATCTTTCACTTTGTCGTTCCAGTTCAGTTCCAGTTCGACACCTTGGTTGCGAATCTTACCTACGTTCAGAATCGGGTTCTGATAACCGGCAGACGGAGAGAGGCGTTTGGTAATCAACAGGTCTTCAGTCTGGTTGATGTAGTAGTTCAAGGCACCGGTCAGCTTGTTGTTGAACATACCGAAATCGAATCCGATGTTCTTTGTATCGGTAGTCTCCCATTTCAGGCCGCGGTTTTCCATCTCCCAGGATGCGGAGCCCGGCCAGGCGTTTCCACCCTGAATGTAACCACCTTCCCAACGGTTGTAGCTTGTAATCAAGGCTTGGAAGTCGTAGTATCCCAAAGCGTTCTCGTTGCCGAGGCGACCCCAGCTGACGCGGAACTTCAGGTTGTTGATGAAAAAGTCTTGTGGATAGAAGGCTTCCTGGCTGATTCTCCAACCCAAAGCCACAGAGGGGAAGCAACCCCAACGGTTGTCGGAACCGAATTTGGAAGAACCGTCGTAGCGCATGGTCGCTTGAACGAGGTAGCGGTTGTCGTAGTTGTAGTTGACACGACCGAAGAAAGAAGCGCGGTTGTATTCGTACTTGGAACCGCTGCCGGCGTATGTACCACCTGTACCGGCGTTGATGGTGCTGAAGTCGGGATCGAGGAAACCGGCTGCTTCGTCACGGGTGGCGAGGTTACCGTTATCGTCTATGTAGTATTTGGTAGTCTTGCCGGTTACGTTCACGCCGTTTTCGGTATATTTGGTGGCGGTAATAGAAGAACCCACCATGGCGCTTACGCTGTGCTTGTCGAAGTCCTTGTTGAAGTTCAGCACGTTGTCAATCACCTGCTCTTCCCAATAGTAGGTGCTTTCACCGTGGTAGGGATAGAGCGTGCTGGGATTTTGTTCGTTAGAGAGGAAGTCGGGATAGTGTAGCGTGTAGCGGTAGTGTGTGCCACGGTAAGCGTAGCTGGTCTTGAAGTTGAGCCATGGAGCCAGTTTCACACCCAGTGATACGTTGGCGTTGGTGTAGAAACGCTTGGTGGCGGCGTCGCGGAAGTGATGGTCGGCCATTACGTTGTTGTTGGCGGGCAGACCCAATGTCTGAGTCAGGGCGAAACCATACTTCTGGCTCTCGTCGTAAACGGGGAGCAACGGAGCCGTACCGTACATCTCGCGCAAGCTATACTGAGGCTGTTTGCTCTTGGTGTAGCGGAAGCTCAGGTTGGCATCGATGTCGAAGATGTATTTGTTCATGTGCATCTTCATGCGGGCGTTGTCCTGGCGGAACTGGTTGCCCAGGAAGATACCTTTATCGTCGGCGTGGTTGTAAGAAACCGAGTATTGGGCTGTTTCGCCACCCCCGCGCACGCTGAACATATAGTTTTGTGAGAAACCGTTGCGCAGCATCAGGTCTTGCCAGTCGGTGTTGACACCGGTGTTGGTGGTGGCGTATGACGGGATGGTGGCGGCATCGTCGGGATATTGTGCGTTGTAGTTCTCGAACATGGCAAGGATGGTCTTTTTGTACTGGTCGGAGTTTACCATTTCCAGCTTGTTGGCAACGCTTGTCATGCTGAGGTATGTATTGAAGTCGATGTGCGTCTCACCCTTCTTGCCGTTTTTGGTAGTGATGATGATGACACCGTTGGCGGCTACCGAACCGTAGATGGCTGCGGCTGCACCGTCTTTCAACACTTCCATGCTCTGGATGTCCTGCGGGTTCACGTTGTCGATGTCGCCGGGAAAACCGTCGATGATGTAGAGGGGTTCGTTGCTGCCGAACGACTTCACGCCACGGATTTTCACGGAAACGCCCGCACCGGCATTGCCACCCGACTTCATGATGTTGACACCGGCAATCTTGCCTTGCAGGGCTTCGGCGGGATTGGTCGTGGCACGCTTAGTCAACTCTTCGGTATCTACCGAAGTGATGGCTCCCGTCATGTCACTCTTCTTCATCGTACCATAGCCTACGACTACGACCTCGTCCAGCATCTCGGAATCATCTTTCAAAGCTACTTTGATGTTTTTCTGTCCGTTCAAGGCGATTTCTTGAGCCACGTAGCCCACGTATGAGACAATCATCGTGGCGTTTGCAGAGACGTTCAACGTGAAGTTACCGTCGATGTCGGTAATACATCCGTTGGTGGTTCCTTTTTCCAGCACACTGGCACCAATCAGCGCTTCTCCTTTGGTGTCGGTTACTGTACCGGTCAGTTGAATGGTTTGCGCCAAAGCACTGCTTAGCGACATCAGACAAACAAAGAGTAGGGTCAACAATGCTCTTTGCTTCGTGGAAATAAATGTAATTTTACTCATGTGTGATAAAGTTTTTTTAAGGTTTCTACTTTGTTTTTCACGACAGCAAAGAAAGTGCATTTGAGAGTAAGAACGCAAAAGAGAACTATCTATAAAGTATCTACAAACTCCGTTCCCGGGGATTTCTTTTATCTACATGCTTTCTTGTAAATATGTGATATACAGCTTTTATGTAGCTTCGTACTATCTACAAGACAACATTTCGGAAAGAAGGCAGACCGATGGCCGTATCACTCGAAAACATGGCTTGTTTCATCCGAAAACATGCTTTGTAGCGTCCGGAAACATGGCATGTTGTGTTGGTCAACTGCCTATGTTATCCGGCCGAAGTGGATAGCCGCTTCATCAGATGCTTTGCAGATATTCCGTCAAATCTTCTTCGGGGGCAAGGTTGAGGGCCTTGCGCAGCCGGTAGCGGTTCATGTTGATGGTCTTGGGGGTGGTGCCGGTTATCATGGAAATCTCCTTGGTGGAGAGGTTGACGCGGAGCAGCGTGGCGAGGTGCTTTTCACCTTGTGTCAGGTTGGGATGTTTCTGCATGAGTCTTTCCAAAAACTCTTTGCTCTTCCCTTCGATGTTCAGCAGCAGGGCGCTGTTGGTCTTGTCGCCGCTTTGATACTGGCTGATGAAGGCGTTTACCTTTTTCAGGTGGGGGACGAGTGACTGGCTATCCATCTTGTAACCCTCCTTTATCATTTCACGTATCTTATCCAGCAGTTCGTTCCGGCTTCTCAGGAAGACGGCGAAGCTGGTCACTTCCTGGCGGCTGTTGTCGAGGGCGCTTTGCACGTTTTGCAGTTCCTGCGCTTGCCGTTGCAGCTTCAGTTCCGACACTTCGCGCTCCGACAGCTCCAGTTGATAGCGCGTCTCCACCAGTTGCAGGTCTTTCCGGCGTTTGTACCATATATAGATGAAGATGCAGGAGGCGAGCACCAGCATCAGCACACAACCCAGCAGCCACAGGTTGCGTTTCAGCAGCTCTATCTTGTAGTCCTGTTCCTGCATTTCGGTGGCATGCTTCTGGTCTTGCAGCCTTTTGTAGGATATTTCCTGCTCGATGTTGCGCAGTTTGTTGCTGCTTTGCAACGCGGTGCTCAGGTTGTACATCTTGTTCAGGTACTTGTATGCCTGGTTGTAGTCGCCGATGGCGGCATAGACCATAGACAAGTATTCGTAGTTGTCGCAAATCAGTTCGCGGGCACCGATGTCGTAGGCATATTCGTAGGCTTTTTGCAAGGCTTCCAATGCTTGGACGTATCGTTTGCCGTAGTAGTACTGCTTTCCCATGTTGTTGTAGTTCTCTCCGAGCGACCATTGCGCTTCCAGGTGCTTGTTGATGGTGATGGCTTCCTGGATAAGGGTCAGTTTCTCTTCCGTGTCCCCTTCATACAGGCACAGGTTGTTCAGGTTGGCGGCTATCCCTTTCAGGTCTCGTTGTGCGCGGTTGATGGCCAATGCCCGGCGGAAGAAGCGGTCGGCAACGGCGGACTCGTTCATGAAAAGGTGTGTCACGCCGCGTTGGTTGTAGCAGTCGGCAATGGAGGTGGAGTCGCCGATGGCCTTGAAGATGGAGGTTGCCTTGTCGTTCAGTTCGATGGCTTTGTTGTGGTCGCCCAGTTTGGTATAGATGCGTCCCATCAGGGCATAGAGTTGCGCTTTTTGTTGTTTGTTGGCAGGAGCTATGTACTTTTCCGCATCGTAGAGGTGCTTGATGCTGACGTCGAAGTTGCCCAGCAGTTGCTCTGCGTGGCAGTAGAGCAGCATGGCCCGTACGCGGCTCTCGTCCGATGCGTTTTCCGGTAGCAGGGCTTCGGCTTGGGCGGCATAGAAAGAAGCCTGTTTCGGATTGTTGTACAGGTCTTTTTGGGCTTGTTCAATCAGCGTTTCGATTGATTGGGTGTTTTGCGCTTGAAGCAGGCTGACCGGCATCAACCAGCAGGCAAGCAGCAGATACATCACATTTTTCATAGGGTCTCCTTTATGTCTGCAAATTTAATTATTTCTTCTTAAAAGTCAGGTTTCTTCCAAAAAGATTTATCTTTGCGCCCGCGACTCTTTATGGGAGGAAGTTATCGGGAGTCAAAAAAACAATCGTTTTGCGGAGTATCGGCCGATAACTCCTTAAAAAAGAATATATATGCTATTACCTTATTTGAATAAAGACCTGATAGAAGCCGGTTGCGACGAGGCGGGACGCGGCTGTCTGGCGGGTGCGGTCTATGCCGCCGCCGTTATCCTGCCCAAAAACTTCGAGAACGAACTGCTGAACGACTCCAAACAACTGACGGAGAAGCAGCGCTATGCCTTGCGTGAGGTGATTGAGAAAGAGGCTTTGGCGTGGGCGGTAGGCATCGTCTCTCCCGAAGAGATAGACGAAATCAACATCCTCAACGCCTCTTTCCTGGCCATGCACCGTGCCATCGACCAATTACAGATGCGTCCCCAGCATCTGCTCATCGACGGAAACCGGTTCAAGAAGTACCGGGACCTGACTCACACCACCGTGGTGAAGGGCGACGGCAAGTATCTTTCCATCGCCGCCGCCTCCATTCTTGCCAAAACCTATCGCGACGACTACATGAACCGCCTGCATGCGGAGTATCCCCGCTATGATTGGAATAGCAACAAAGGCTATCCCACCAAGAAGCATCGTGCGGCCATTGCGGAATACGGCACCACACCCTATCATCGGATGACGTTCAATCTGTTGGGGGACGGGCAGCTGACGCTGGATTTCGGATAAGGCCTCTCTCTTCTTTAGAGAGAGGATATAAATGAAGGTATGTTTTAATGTATTGATTATCAGCGTTGAATAGGTGGCCTGACAGACACTTGTGTTCAACGTGACAAACACTTGTGTCTGTCACGTCAGACACTGGACTTCTGGAAGACAGACACAAGTGTCTGTCAAGTCGGGAAATAATGGGGTGGTTTTTGCCGGAAATTTGATGAAGCCGCCCGGCCGATCGTTGCCTTGTTTAAACAGAAGTACCGGCTTTTAACTCCTAAGCCGACTTGTCGGCTGATAACTCCTTTTAACTCCCGATAACTTCCTAAATAGAATATAAATCCCTTGAATCAGTACGCTTTAACCGCTCTTTTTTGTACCTTTGCCGCATGATTCGAACTCTTTCCCCGTGGAAGCGTTTCTGTCATGGAAAAAGATTGTACAATTTAATTCGATTAATAGTATGGCAAAGAAAGCTCTTTTAATGATTCTCGATGGTTGGGGTTGTGGCGACCATCAGAAAGACGATGTGATTTTCAATACACCGACTCCCTATTGGGACAGCCTGTTGGCTGACTATCCGCATTCGCAGCTTCAGGCAAGCGGCGAGAACGTAGGTTTGCCCGACGGCCAGATGGGAAACTCCGAAGTAGGCCACCTCAATATCGGTGCCGGACGTATCGTCTATCAGGACTTGGTGAAAATCAACCGTGCCTGCGCCGACGGAAGCATTCTGAAGAACAAGGAAATCGTTTCCGCTTTCTCGTATGCGAAGCAGAACGGCAAGAACATCCACTTCATGGGGTTGACCAGCAACGGTGGTGTGCACAGCTCTTTCGACCACTTGTTCAAACTCTGCGACATCGCCAAAGAGTATGGCATCGAGAATACGTTCATCCACTGCTTCATGGACGGTCGTGATACCGACCCGAAAAGCGGTAAGGGATTCATCGAGCAACTGACCGCACATTGTGCGCAGTCGGCCGGCAAGATTGCCTCCATCGTAGGACGCTTCTATGCCATGGATCGCGACAAGCGTTGGGAACGTGTGAAGGTTGCCTACGATCTGCTGGTGAACGGCGAAGGAAAGGTGGCTACCGATATGGTGCAGGCCATGCAGGAATCTTACGACGAGGGTGTGACAGACGAGTTCATCAAACCGATTGTGAACGGTGGATTCGACGGCACCATCAAGGAAGGCGATGTAGTCATCTTCTTCAACTACCGCAACGACCGTGCCAAAGAGCTGACCATCGTCCTGACTCAACAAGATATGCCGGAACAGGGCATGAACACCATCCCCGGCTTGCAGTACTACTGCATGACTCCCTACGATGCCAGCTTTACGGGTGTCCACATCCTCTTCGACAAAGAGAACGTGCAGAACACGCTGGGCGAATATCTTGCGGCCAACGGCAAGACACAGCTGCACATTGCCGAGACGGAGAAGTATGCGCACGTCACCTTCTTCTTCAACGGTGGCCGCGAAACTCCCTACGATGCCGAAGAGCGCATCCTCGTTCCCTCTCCGAAGGTTGCCACTTACGACCTGAAGCCGGAAATGAGCGCTTACGAAGTGAAGGACAAGCTGGTGGAAGCCATCCGTACGCAGAAGTTCGACTTCATCGTGGTGAACTATGCCAACGGTGACATGGTGGGACATACCGGCGTTTATGAAGCTATAGAAAAGGCCGTGAAAGCCATCGACGATTGCGTGAAGGAGACAGTAGAGGCCGCCAAAGCCAACGACTACGAAGTCATCATCATTGCCGACCACGGCAATGCCGACCACGCCCTGAACGCCGACGGCACTCCGAACACCGCCCACTCCCTGAACCCCGTTCCGTTTGTTTACGTGACGGCAAACAAGGATGCCAAGGTCGAGAACGGTGTACTGGCCGATGTAGCTCCTTCTATCCTGCATATCCTGGGTATGAAACAGCCGGAGGAGATGACGGGTAAAGATCTGATAAATTGAGAATTAAGAATTAAAAAATGATAGCAGAGGATAACCCTATCCAAGCTAAATCGTATGCGTTTGCTATTCGTATAGTAAACGCATACAAGTTTTTGGTGGGTACGCAAAAAGAGTTTGTCCTATCTAAACAGGTGCTTCGAAGTGGCACAGCTATTGGGGCATTGGTGGCAGAAGCGCATCATGCGCAAAGCGGTGCAGATTTCTTAAACAAAATGAATATTGCTTTGAAAGAAGTAAGCGAGACCTCTTATTGGCTTTCTTTGCTGAAAGACACTCATTACATAGAAGAAAGTACCTATTGTTCCATTTCCGCAGATTGCAATGAATTAATAGCTTTACTAGTCAGTATAGTCAAGCCAATGAAAAAGTCCTTAAATAAATGAATGTTTAGTTGTTTGGCAGGAACATTTATTTCTTAATTTTCAATTTTTAATTTAATAAGTATGATTCAGATAGATGATGTTGTAATCTCGCTCGACGTGTTGCGCGAGAAATTCCTTTGTAACCTGGATGCCTGCAAAGGCGAATGTTGCATTGAGGGAGATGCCGGTGCTCCGGTGGAGTTGGACGAGGTGGAAAAGCTGGAAGAAGTGCTTCCGCAGATTTGGGATGACCTTTCTCTCGAAGCCCGTGCCGTAATCGAAAAACAGGGTGTTGTTTATACCGATTGTGAAGGAGATCTGGTGACCTCCATTGTCAACAACAAAGATTGTGTCTTTACTTGCTACGATGAGAAAGGCTGCTGCTATTGCGCCATTGAAAAGGCTTATCGGGAAGGGCGGATCGGTTTCTACAAGCCTGTGTCCTGTCACCTCTATCCGGTAAGGGTAGGGGATTACGGACCTTACAAGGCGGTGAACTACCATCGCTGGGATGTTTGCAAGGCTGCCGTGTTCTTAGGCCAGAAGGAAAACGTACCTGTATATAAGTTCCTGAAAGAACCGCTTATCCGCAAGTTCGGTGAAGAGTGGTATGCGGAACTGGAGATTGCAGCGGAGGAGTTGAGGAAACAAGGGATGCTGTGAGATTAATGAAAGAAATGGCAGTGTTGATACATCATTTAGAAATTAATTTGCGGATTTACGGGAAATCAGTAGCTTTGTAATCAGGCTATTAATTCTAAAATAAGTATATGAAAAGCATTCTAATCTCTTTGTTTTTTATGAGTCTTCATCTGACATTGTTGGTTGCACAAGAAGCAGCTCCCCTTTCGTTAGACTATAAAGAACCGGATGCTGCGTTGATGTAAGATTTCAATGACGGTTTTGAAGTAATAGTGAAGGGTAACTTAAAGGATAAGTTTTATAAATTATATATTGTGCGATGTCATGAAAACAAAGCGGAACGGAAAGAACTTTGTTCTAAAGTGCCTTGCAGAGCTGATAGTGTACAGTGCCTCTTTCTTTCCAAACCTTTGTCTAAAGATACGATACAGCTTTGTTGCAAGTATCGTGAGGAAGTAAATATAAATCTTCCTGCACTCCTTATTCCTCAAATACTGATGGAAACATATCCGTCGAAAACTTATTTTGATACCGACTGCCTGCCCATAATGGCTTTTACAACTGGAACGGAGAAAAAGTTTCTGATAGATGGAGAATATCATTCAGGATTGAGCTTTTGCGATGTGCGTAATTCAAAAACACATCCGTCAGAATGGTATGAAAAGTTTAATATTAAGGATTATATTTATTTCGAACTTGAACTTTCAGATTGATAGCCTAAAGTTCAAAAGAAAAACCCCGGTCAGCAGGAGTCTCCTGCCTGTCCGGGGTTTCTTCGCTGTAAGATGCGAGGTTGGTTATTAAATTATCATTTTTCTATTATCTCTTGTTTAAGCGTCAATGTTTGCATACGTTGCGTTCTTCTCGATAAACTCGCGGCGTGGACCCACGTCTTCGCCCATCAGCATGGAAAAGACGTAGTCGGCTTCGGCGGCGTTCTCCATGTGGACTTGCTTCAGCATGCGGTTTTCGGGATTCATGGTGGTCTCCCACAACTGTTCCGGGTTCATTTCACCCAAACCTTTGTAGCGTTGGGTATGTATGGCGTTTTCCGAACCGCCACCGCAGGTGTCGATGAACTTCTGGCGTTGTTGGTCGGTCCAGCAATACTCTTTCATTTTACCTTTGGTGCAAAGGTAGAGGGGAGGAGTGGCAAGATACAGGTAGCCTTGCTGGATGACTTTCGGGAAGTAGCGGAAGAAGAGCGTCATAATCAGTGTGCCGATGTGTGACCCATCGACATCAGCATCGGTCATGATGATTATCTTCTTGTAACGCAGCTTGTCGATGTTGGCTTCCTTGCTGTCTTCGCCATCCACACCGAAGCGGATGCCGAGTGCCTGGATGATGTTGTTCACCTCATCGCTTTCGAATGCCTTGTGCCACATGGCTTTTTCTACATTCAGAATCTTACCGCGGAGCGGCAGGATGGCTTGGAATGCACGGTTACGTCCCTGTTTTGCCGAACCGCCTGCCGAGTCACCCTCGACGAGGAACAATTCGCATTCTTCGGGGTCTTTGCTGGAGCAGTCGGCCAACTTGCCCGGCATGCCGCCACCTGACATCGGTGACTTGCGTTGTACGGATTCGCGTGCCTTGCGTGCGGCGATGCGTGCTTGTGCCGCCAATATCACTTTGTCCACAATCAGCTTGGCTTCTTTCGGATGCTCTTCCAGGTAGTAGGAGAGTGCTTCGCCCACGGCTTGGTCCACGGCACCCATTACTTCGTTGTTGCCGAGCTTGGTCTTGGTTTGTCCTTCAAATTGCGGCTCTGCCACCTTGATGGAGATGACGGCGGTCAGACCCTCGCGGAAGTCATCGCCGGAGATTTCTACTTTTGCTTTCTCCAGCATCTTGTTGTCTTCGGCGTACTTCTTGAGTGTGCGGGTCAGCGCACGGCGGAAACCGGCGAGGTGCGTACCTCCTTCGATGGTATTGATGTTGTTTACGTAGGAATGGACATTCTCGCTATAGGATGTGTTGTACATGATGGCTACTTCTACCGGTGTTCCTTGCTTTTCGGTGTTGATGTAGATGACGTCGTTCATCAGGTGCTCGCGTGAGGAGTCCACGTAGCGGACAAACTCCTTTAATCCTTCTTCCGAATAGAATACCTCTTGCTTTACGTTTCCTTCTTCATCTTTTACGCGGAGGTCGGTCAGTGAGATTTTGATACCCGCGTTCAGATAGGCCAGTTCACGCATGCGGGTGGCGAGGATGTCGTAGCTGTAAACTGTTTCCGTGAAGATGCTGCCATCGGGCCAGAACTGCTGGCGCGTGCCGGTGATATCTGTGGTGCCTACTTCCTTGACGGGGTAGAGCGGATGCCCGCAGGCGTATTCCTGCTGATAGATTTTTCCGTTGCGGAACACTTGTGTGGTCATGTGTGTGGACAGGGCGTTCACACACGATACGCCTACACCATGCAGACCTCCCGACACCTTGTAAGAACCTTTGTCGAACTTACCTCCAGCGTGCAGTACAGTCATGACAACTTCCAGTGCCGACTTTTTCTCTTTTTCATGAAAGTCCACCGGAATACCGCGTCCGTTGTCCTGTACGCTGATGGAGTTGTCTTCGTTGATGGTGACTTCGATATGGTTGCAGTAACCGGCGAGTGCTTCATCGATGGAGTTGTCCACAACTTCGTAAACCAGGTGGTGAAGTCCTTTGTTACTAATATCACCGATGTACATTGCGGGACGTTTTCTCACCGCTTCCAAACCTTCCAGTACCTGGATGTTTTCGGCAGAATAGCTCCCGCTATTGGAGTGAATCTGTTCTTCAGTCATTCTAAAATCGATTATTTGTTTACGGTCTCAAAATTACAAAAAAAAACGATACTGGTGAAAAATGGAGGGGCAAAAAGCTACTTGAAACACACGTTTTAATGTTTGTTTGAAGGGCTTCCGCTTTCTTAAAAGGAGATTAAAACAGGTTGTTGCGAACCCGATAGGCGATGACAACAGGATTGTCTCCTTCTTTTGTGCTTTCAAAAAACCGGCCGCCGGAAAGGCCTTTCTGACTGTCAGCATCATGGCCGAGGATAAATCGGTGGTGACGGTCTTGACTGACAAAC
>NZ_JAICZW010000151.1 GCF_029057325.1 Bacteroides sp.
TTGTGTATTAGAGACAGCTTAAAGTATCCACTCTTAATTGTTTTTTAAAATGTTACTACTAAAATTTCTTCACCACCAGCCAACCTTCCCGGACATTGGAAGATTAACTCGCTATGAATTAAATGCTTATCCTTTCGAGATAATAATCGGCTTGCAAAGGTACGTTTTTTCTTAGAACTGGCAAACGTTTTTTCCTTTTTTTTCAGGAGCCAGCAGGCTGATATACAACCTGCAAGAAGGGAACAAGGGGACAAAAACTTTCTTTTAAGCCTAACAGAATGAATTTGCGAAAAACGTGTATAACCATTAACCAGCAAGGGGATGGTGCTTGTATTTTTCCTCAATATATCTTGGCGTGACGGACACCGGCCCAAACAAGCTGGACTATATCAATTACAACCTGCTCAGTTCCTATACCGTGTAGAAGATGTTCAAGGGCATGGCGACTTTGTAGAATTTGCGCTATGCCAGTGGCGAGCTTTTGAATATCTACTCTTATCACAATGCCAAGATACGCAATTCGGCTCTGGTGAAAGGTATCAAATTTTATGAGATTGCCATCTATTAAGTTCCTTGGCAACTCTGTCATCAACCGCCTGAAGTACATCAACGCCGAGTTCGAGAAGATGTACGGCAACTACTACACTTACGAATGGGCGTGGGCGTATGAGAAGTTGGAAGACCACGGGCAATAGAGCTGAAGAGTCCCAGTTGCTCAATTCCATATTTTTCTCCGGCGGTGCGCTTGAATTCACGTAAGGGTTCGAGTACTTCTTCAGTCGTTTTCATATCAGTACATTCCTACATTGTTCATGTATCAATCCAACTGCATGCCCAATCTCGTGTATGGCGCTTCCTATATTGCTGCCATTAATCGCTAAACTTATTGTTTGTTTCCCTCCTTTTCTGCCTAATGAATTAGAATAGTTCCCATTGTCATGAAAAAACTCTATATAATTACCAGAACCTTTCCCTTGAATAAATGTTAAACTTGTTTTGTTGCTCCATTCTGCTATTGCAGCCAGAACATTAGATTGAAGAGTAAAATTGTCTTTAAAAGTATAATAAACTCTATGTCTGGTCCAATATTTAATAGATGCGGTTATTACTCCTGAACGTGTGTGTACATTATTGCCAAATATGCTGTTTATTTGGTTTTCGTTAAGCACTACATCTCTTTGAAAATATATAGAGAGTCCATTTTTCAAGATTTATTCCATTGGGTAATGTTATATTTTCTTTTTCCTTATTTGGAAAAGCAATTTCGGTCTGATTGCCGCATAGGGAAAGACTTGTGGTAAATAGAGGAACTTCAGAATCCTTCTTTTCTTTGGATATGATTCTAAGAAGGACATATTGCTTTTCTGATTCATCCGGACCGGGAGACTACTTCTATAATGTATTCATAACTTTCTTCATAATTGAAGTTTTGAATGGTTGAATGCATTATTTCCCATGTGTTACAGCCTTGTTTTTTATCCAATAAGTATGACCCTCTGACTCAGTAATAATCCTTTTAGAAGCTACAACTAAAATTTCACTGCAATTGTCGTCTTTGTTGCATGAAATGAACAGAAATAGGCTCATAAAGATAAAAGCGATGATTGATTGAAGTTTGTTCCTTTTTATAATGATGAGGTTTTGTTTTTTTGGCAAATTTAATAAAAATAATCGCAATATATCTATGTAGTAAGAAGTGTTTATGTCAGACTAACAAATATTCATGCTTGCTTTATTTATTGTACCTTGGTAATAGTTACTTGCTCTTTGAATGAATAAGGTAAGTTTTTTGCCCCGATTAAAGAATTATTTCGATAATAGTTTATACCTTTGCTCTGTGAAGGCAGTGCGTGCCGCTGCCTTTGTTATCCGAATCACTTTTAAACATTCTAAATATACGAGTAATTATGGCAACAACACCTCCGTTCAAGTATCAGCCCATGTTCGAGAAAGGGAAAGATACTACCGAGTATTATCTGCTTACGAAAGATTACGTCTCTGTAAGCGAGTTTGAAGGAAAACCCATCCTGAAGATTGAAAAAGAAGGTCTGACGGCAATGGCCAATGCGGCTTTCCGCGATGTGTCGTTCATGTTGCGCCGTTCGCACAACGAACAGGTGGCCAAGATTCTGAGCGACCCCGAGGCCAGCGACAACGACAAGTACGTGGCGCTCACCTTCCTGCGCAATGCGGAGGTGGCATCCAAGGGAATACTGCCTTTCTGCCAGGATACGGGTACAGCCATCATCCACGGCGAGAAAGGACAACAAGTATGGACTGGCTACTGCGACGAAGAGGCGCTCTCGCTGGGTGTGTACAAGACTTATACTGAAGAGAACCTGCGCTACTCGCAGAACGCTCCCCTCACCATGTACGAGGAGGTGAACACGAAATGCAACCTGCCGGCACAGATTGATATCGAGGCTACCGAAGGCATGGAGTACGAATTCCTCTGCGTGACCAAGGGCGGCGGTTCTGCCAACAAGACCTATCTCTATCAGGAGACTAAAGCCATCTTGAATCCTGAGACATTGGTACCGTTCCTCATTTCGAAGATTAAGACATTGGGTACAGCGGCTTGTCCTCCCTACCACATCGCATTCGTTATCGGCGGTACGTCGGCCGAAAAGAACCTGCTGACAGTGAAACTGGCTTCCACTCATTTCTACGACAACTTGCCCACTACCGGCAATGAGTTCGGCCGTGCCTTCCGCGACGTGGAACTGGAGAAACAGGTGCTTGCCGAAGCTCATAAGATTGGTCTCGGTGCACAGTTCGGCGGCAAGTATATGGCTCACGATGTACGTATCATCCGCCTGCCGCGTCACGGTGCTTCCTGCCCCGTGGGTCTGGGCGTTTCCTGCTCTGCCGACCGCAACATCAAGTGTAAAATCAATAAGGAGGGTATCTGGATTGAGAAACTCGACAGCAACCCGGGCGAACTGATTCCCGAAGAACTCCGCAAGGCAGGTGAAGGCGACGTCGTGAAGATTGACCTGAACCAGCCGATGGCAGACATCCTGAAGGAGCTGACCAAGTATCCGGTTTCCACCCGTCTGTCGCTGAACGGTACCATCATCGTGGGTCGTGACATCGCACACGCCAAACTGAAAGAGCGTCTGGACCGTGGCGAAGAGCTGCCGCAGTACATCAAAGACCATCCTATCTACTATGCCGGTCCTGCCAAGACTCCTCAAGGCATGGCTTGCGGCTCTATGGGCCCCACGACTGCCGGACGTATGGACCCGTATGTAGATCTCTTCCAGAGCCACGGCGGCAGCATGATTATGCTGGCCAAGGGTAACCGCAGCCAGCAGGTGACGGATGCTTGCCAGAAGTACGGCGGTTTCTATCTGGGCTCCATCGGTGGTCCTGCCGCTATCCTGGCACAGAACAACATCAAGAGCATCGAATGCGTGGAATATCCTGAGCTTGGCATGGAAGCCATCTGGAAGATTGAAGTGGAAAACTTCCCCGCTTTCATCTTGGTGGACGACAAGGGCAACGACTTCTTCAAGCAACTGAAGCCGTGGAATTGCAGTAAATGATAGTTTACAGCTTTATAAGATAAAGAAAAGCCGCTCCGAAGATATTCCGTGAGCGGCTTTTTTTGCTTGTGATTTTTTGGGTAAGGAGTTATTCCATATATCGCGTTACCTTTCCGCTGATTTGCAGCAAGGAGATTTCGCACAGCTTGGTGTCGTATTCGGCCGATAGGATGCGCTCTTCCGCATCCAGCAGGCTCTTCTGTGCCTCACGCATCTCGATACCGGAGAGGTTTCCCAGCATGTAGCGCTCCATGGCGATTTCGTGGTTTTCGCGAGCGGCGACGAGGTTCTGACGCTCCAGATTCAGCATCTGTAGGTTGTTCTGATAAGCTTGCCACAGGTTGCTGAGGTCGGCGCGCAGGGCTTGCTCCAGTTGCTCACGCTCCAGGCGCGCGTTCTGCACGGCGATACGGGCATTCTTGCGCTCGCGGCGACGGTTGCCATCGAAAAGGTTGAAGCCCACGGTGACGCCGAAATTCAAGCCGAGGTTGCTGCGGCGGCTGTTGGCGGCGATGTCATACTTGTTGAGCGTATAGCCGTAGCCGCCGTTCATTTTTATATAAGGGTAGTCACGGGAACATACTTTCCGATAGTCCAGTTGGGCAAGGGTATTGTTTTGTGCAGCCTTCAGCAGCGAGGCGTTGACCTGTAGGGTGGCATTCCACAACTCTTCAAAGTCCAGCGTAGCGGCAACGTTGATGAGGCTGTCGCGGATGATGAACGGTTGGTCCACGTCCCGGTTGGCCATAAGTTCGTTTAGCCGGATGCGCGAGGTGTGCAGCAGTTCCTGCTGTTTCATGTATTGGGCACTGTCCGCATTGAAATCGACTTTGGCTTGCTGGTAGTCCAGACGCGAGAAGTTGCCGATGTGGTAGCGCTCCTCCACGATGCGCAGGCGCTCTTTGGAGAGGGAAACGGCGTAGCGGAAGTTTTTCAGGCGGATTGTCTGTTGCACGTAGTTATAGTATTCGGCGGCGATGTCGGCCACAAGATCCTCGATGGCGATGCGCGTATTGGTTTCGCCTTGGCGTTCCAGTTCTTTCAGCTTCCGGTAGTTGGCCGTAAGGTTGAATCCGTCGAAGAGGGTCCAGTTCAGGCTGATGCCTGCATCCAGTGTCTGGTCGAAGACACCGTTCTCTTGGGTAGTCTCTCCGGTGGCGCGCGCTTTTGTTTCGGTATTGTTTACGGTTCCCCGGTAACCGGCAGAGAGGTCCAGGGTGGGTAGAAGGCCGGCATTGCCCGGTGTGGCGTTGTTCTTGCTCACCTGTTCATGGTTGCGCACGATGCGCAGGGAGTAGTTGTTCTGCAAGCCTTGTTCCAGACACGACTTCAGCGTATAGACGGGCATCTGCTGCGCCTGGAGGACAGGTGCCGTGCAGGCGGCGGCTATCAAGAGTAGAATCATTCGTTTCATAAGTAGGAGATGTCTCATTCGGTTTTCAGTTTACTTCGGTTGGTAGATACATAACTATAGATGGCAGGGACGATGTACATCGTCAGCAATGTAGAGATGAGCATGCCGCCAACGACGGCCGTACCCATGGCAATGCGCTGGTTGCAACCTTCACCGGTGGCGAAAGCCAGCGGTATCAATCCCAATATGGTCGATGCACTGGTCATCAGGATGGGGCGCAGACGTTGCAGGGCGGCGTCCTTGATGGCTGCCATCTTCTCTTCGCCCGATTCCTGCTTCTGATTGGCAAACTCCACGATAAGAATACCGTTCTTGGCTACCAGCCCTATCAGCATGATGATGCCTATCTGGCTGAAGATGTTCATGGTGATACCCCCGAAGTGCATGAATATCAGTGCGCCGGCAATGGCCAGAGGCACGGTCAGCATGATAATCAACGGATCCTTGAAGCTCTCGAACTGGGCGGCGAGAATCAGGTAAATCAGTACGATGGCCAGTACGAAGGCAAACATCAGGCTCGACGAGCTTTCGCGATACTCTTTGGAGTCTCCGGCCAGCGCTGTGCGGAACGTGTCGTCCAGCGTCTCCTTGGCTATCCGGTCCATTTCGTCCAGGCCCTGCCCGATGGTCTTACCGTCGGCCAGTCCGGCAGAGATGGTGGCGGCTACAAAGCGGTTGTAGCGGTAGAGTTTGGGAGGAGCGATGCCGCCTGCCAGCTCTATCAGGTTGTCCAGCTGCACCATCTCGCCCTTGTCGCTGCGGATGTAGATACCCTTCAGGTCGGCAGGCTTGTTGCGTTGCTGGCGGTTGATTTCACCCAATATCTCATACTGCTTCCCGTTCATATAGAAGTAGCCCATGCGCTGTCCGCTCAGACCGTATTGCAGGGTCTGGGCGATGTTCCGGGTACTGACTCCCATGATGCTGGCCTTGTCGCGGTTGATGTTGATGCGTGCTTCGGGCTTGCTGAACTTCAGGTTCACGTCCGCCATCTGGAATATCGGGCTTTCGTAAACCCTTGCCATGAACGTGGGCAGCACCTCCTGCAACTTCTCGATGTTGGTGGCCTGCAATACATACTGTACGGGCATGCCGCCGCGCCGTCCGCCGAACGAGGAGGATTGCTGTACGAAGGAGCGCGCCATCGTCTTTTTCTGTACTGCCTTAGACAGTTTCTCGGCCACTGCCATCTGGGTGTAGTCGCGCTTGCTCATGTCCTTCAGCGTGATGCGCACGTTGCCGTTACCGCTCGATACGCGTGCGGTCACCGCCTCGGCATCCGGCACGATGGAGTCTACCAGCTGGTTGATGTCTTCGGTGTAGTCGCGGATGTATTCATACGTCACGCCTTCCGCTCCCATGGTGCTGATGCTGATTTGCGAGCGGTCTTCCAGCGGTGCCATTTCCGCCGGAATCGTGTTCCAGAGGAAGCCTATCAGTAGAATGGTGGCGCCTGTAAAGGGAACCGTCATCCAGCGGTAGTTCAGCAGGGCATTCAGCGAGCGGCTGTAGAGGCGGTTCATCCCCTCGAAGAAGGGCTCGGTCTTCCGATAGAACCAGCTCTGCTCTTCGCGTTTCACCAGCAGTTTTGTGGCAAGCATCGGCGTGAACGTCAGCGCTGCAAACGAAGAGATGACCACCGAACCGGACACCACGATGCTGAATTCGCGGAACAGGCGTCCCGTCATGCCATCCATGAACACGATGGGGAAGAACACCGCCACCAATGTGATGGTGGTGGAGATGACGGCAAAGAATATCTCCTTGGCCCCCTCTATGCCTGCTTCTTTGGGCGGCATCCCCTTCTCGATGCGGACGTAGATGTTTTCGGTCATCACGATGGCGTCGTCCACCACCAAGCCTACCGCCAGCACCACTGCCAGCATGGAAAGTACGTTGATGGAGAATCCGGCCAGGTACATCACGAAGAAAGAGCCGATGAGTGATACCGGAATCACGATGCACGGCACCAGCGTCACGCGCCAGTCGCGCAGGAAGAGGAAGATGATGATGATGACGAGCACGAAGGCCTCGTACACCGTCTGTTTCACTTCGTTGATGGAGGCGCGGATGAATTTCGTGTTGTCGAAGCCATAGTTGTACTGGATGTCCTCGGGCAGGTCTTTCTTCATCTTCTCCATGCGGTCATAGACGGCATTGGCTATCTCGATGTGGTTGGCGCCTGGTTGGGGGATGACGACCACGCCCACCATCGGCACGCCGTTCATCTTCATATAGCTCTTGATGTCGGCAGGTCCCAGCTCCGCACGCCCGATGTCGCTGAAGCGGACAATGCGGTTGCCGTCTTCTTTCAGAATCAGGTTGTTAAACTCTTCGGCGGTGTGCATCAGTCCCAAGGTGCGGATGGTGAGTTCGGTAGTGTTTCCCTCGATGCTGCCCGAGGGAAGTTCCACGTTCTCCTTGTCCACGGCATTCTTCACGTCCATGGGCGTGATGCCGTAGCCGGACATTTTGATGGGGTCCAGCCAGAGGCGCATGGAGTAGCGTTTTTCGCCCCAGATGCTTACGCTGCTGACGTCGGAGATGGTTTGCAGCTGCTCCTTCACGGTGAGGTCGGCAATCTCGCTCAGTTCCAGCAGCGAGCGTTTGTCGCTCTGCAGTGCTACCATCAGGATGGGCATGGCGTCGGCATCGGCCTTCGATACGGTGGGTGGGTCGCAGTCGCGTGGCAGGAAGCGTTGTGCGCGCGATACCTTGTCGCGCACATCGTTGGCAGCGGTTTCCAGGTCAACGGATAGCTCAAACTCCACTGTGATGCGTGCCGAGCCTTGCTGGCTGACACTGGAGAGAGAGCGGATACCCGGTATGCCGTTGATGTTCTGTTCCAGCGGTTCGGTAATCTGGTTCTCGATGACATCGGCGTTTGCCCCCGGATAGGAGCAGGAGACCGATATGATGGGATTGTCCACAGACGGATATTCGCGCACGCCCAGGTAGTTGTAGCCGATGAATCCAAACAGCAGGATTATCAGCGTAAGCACTGTGGAGAGTACCGGGCGTCGTATGCTTAATTCAGATATGTTCACTTTGATGATGGATAGTTGATAATGGATAGTTGATAATTAATCTTCTGATAATGGATAGTTGATAATTGACAGCATTGTCATTCCGCACGACAATTGTCAATTATCAATTGTCCATTGTCAATTGACAAAGTCCAGCGTCACCGGCAGTCCGGTGCGCAGTTGCAGCGTTCCCGAGGTGATGACGGTATCTCCGGCCTGCAAGCCTTGCACTACCTGTACTTCAGCCTCCGTACGGATGCCCGTGATGATTTCCACCGGCTGTGCTTTGCCCGATTTGTAGAGGAATATCTTGTCCTTTCCCATTTCGGGGACGATGGCTTCGGACGGTATGGCAAGGGCATCCTGAATCTCGTCCTTGTTCAGCTTGATGCTGGCGTAGCGGCCCGGAAGGACGGCACCGTTGGCATTGGGGTAGAGGGCGCGGATGGTCAGGGTGTGTGTCGTAGGGTCTATCTTCGATTCGCGTGCATAGACTGTGGCATGGAAGGCGTTCAGTTTCCCTTCGAGCGTGAAGTCCAGTCCGGCACCGGTCTTCACGTCATTGGCATAGCGCTCCGGTACGGCAAACTCCACTTTCAGCGGAGAAATTTTGGTAAGTTTCGCCACGATGGTCGAGGGAGAGGCGTAGGTGCCCACGCTGACTTGCCGCAAGCCGATGATGCCGTCGAACGGGGCACGCAGTTCGGTTTGTGCGATGTTCGATTTCACTAGGTCGATGTCTGCATTCAGGGTAGCGAGTTCGGTCTTCACCTGTTCGTAGGCCTCCTTGCTGACGGCATCCCGTTCCAATAGGGCATTTTGGCGGAATACACGGTCTTCGGCCAGCTTCAACTGGGATACCAATCGTTGCAGCTGTGCCTGCAACGGCCGGTCGTTCACTTTGGCCAAGAGCTGTCCTTTCTTTACCGCGCTGCCTTCCTCGAAATTTATCTCGACGATTTTTCCCGAGGTCTCAAAGGAGAGGTCCACTTCTTCGTCCGGCAGCAGGCTGCCGCTGATTTGTATTTCGTCCTTCAGCAGTTGTGGCTTTATGATTTTAGCGTTTACGTTCAGAATTCTTTTTCCGCCGCGTTGGCCGGCCATGACCTTATCGGCAGCGGCCAGCTCTTCATTTTCTTTCGGTAGTTGGGAGTAGATTCCTCCTCCAATCAGTCCGGCACCAATCACGAGGATGATGCCCCATTTCACTCTCTTATTCATGTTCTGGTATTAGTGTTTGAAGCCCTTCAAAGCTGTTCTTTTGGCAAGGAAGGCTTTAGTTAGTTTGATTTAGACGGAAGAAAGGGAAAGAGGTTTAAAAGAAAGAAGGTTAAAAAACTTGAAAGTCTGCGGAGGCAAACCGTAGTTGCTTGTTTGTTACTTATGAGAATATATCGGCTTGTGTGGTTGGACTATGCTTGTGTTGGCAGCTACTTGTGTTTGGGATGTCAGATGCAAACGTCAGAAATGCTACGTATAAATGGTTGATGGATAGTAACTTCTGGATAATTCTATTGTGTGTAGATGTGCATACTTCCGCGTGCCGAAGGCAGGTAGTTTACGCCGTACCAACACATTTGCATGCAGAGGAATCCTATCGTAAGCAGCCAAGCGAGCGCCGTTCTGCTGCCTTTGCCGTAGAGCCGCAGGTGGAGGTAGAGCAAATAGACGCACCACGTGATTGCCGCCCAGGTCTCTTTGGGGTCCCAGCTCCAGAATTGTCCCCATGCCGCTTTTGCCCACAAGGCGCCGCTCATCATGCCCAGTGTCAGGAAGGCGGTGCCGATATAGACCAGCCGGTCTGTCGTGGGCAGGTAACGGTCGGTGTGCCTGATCTCTCCTGCCAAGGCAAGGAGAAAGGCGCATCCCAGAACGGAGTAGGAGAAGATATAGACCGTGACATGTGGCACGAACCATGGACTTTGCAGGGCCGGCATCAGCGACCGGTCGTGTATTTCGGGCTTCAGCAGGTTGATGAGGACAAATACCAGCGAAAGGAGGATGGAGAAGAATAGCAGCCATCGGTAATGCCATTTCCGGTAGGTGAGCAGCCCGCATCCCGCAAGGAAGAACGAGTACCACAGGCGTGTCTCCCCCAAGGTGCGGAGTGGAGGACGTTGCAACGCTATCCAGAGGGCGGCGATAAAGGCGGTATAGACGCACAATCCCGTGCCTACCAGCAAGAATGCCGTCCGGCTGAACGGTTTCTTTCTGAAAGCCGCTACAACTCCGGCCATCCAGAACAGGGCCGCAATCAAGGCGAAATAGATGAATTCGTTCCACATCATGTCGTTTCTGCTCCTTTCTTGCTTGCGGACAATCCCTGCACAAACAGCAGCAGACTGCCTGCCATCAACATCCAAATGCCTGTCCATTGCACCGGCTTCCACGGTTGGCGTACGATTTCTACCGTGCAATGGCCCGCCTCTTCCCCTTCGGGGCGGTGCTCGTAATCTATCAGATAGAGATTCTCCGCCCATGAAAGGCGATAGGGGTGATTCACCCGGAGAAGGACATTTTCGGTACCTACCTTCAGGTGTGCCTCGTAGTTCTTGGGCATTCCGTTGGAATAGTAAGTGACATCGAACCGCTCCAAGCGGAATGCTTGCGGCAACCGGAGGCTTTTTCCGTCCGGTGCGAATGCCTGTTGGGTGCTCTCTTCCTTGAAGACGCGTAGGCGGTATTGCGCTGTGTCCGCACTTCCGGCAAACCCTCCGACAAGGATAAGAAGCAGTCCGGCGTGGTTCAGCAGAAAGCGTAGCCTGTGCTTCTTCCTTTTCTTTAATCCCCGGAACGTGATGAAAAGCAGGTGTGCCGATAGGGCGCTGAATACGAAGAAGAACCACCACGAGTCGGGACGTAGCCAAGCGATGAATTCCAAGGCCACGAAGGTCACGATGGAGACCGCAAGGAGCAGGAAGGTGGTGGCGGGTGAGGCAAGCAGACCGGCAAGCAGCGACGTCGGTTTCTTTTTATGGAGCATCCAAAGCAAGACGGCTCCCGGCAACAGCAGGGCCGCATTGACCGGGAAAGCGAAAAAGGTGATGGGAAAGTTGTCGGAAACTGCCAGTTGGCAGCCCAACGCTGCTCCGAAATAGGCGGCCCATATCATGTATATCACTCTCTTCTTCAATGCGTTTTTCTTTAATGGGATAGACCTCTGTTGGTTGCGAAGATAAGATTCGTCTGATTCGGAGAGTCGGTTAGTATGCTGCCCTGTACTTCTTTTCTTCCTTGTCTTCCAGCATATTCAGGTAGGATGTGTAGCGCGACCGGCTGATATAGTGCTTTTCAACCGCTTCGCGTACGGCGCATCCGGGTTCGTGGCGGTGGGTGCAGTTGCCGTAACGACAATTGGCGGATGCTTCGAAGATTTCCGGGAAATAGTGTCCTATCTCTTCTTCCTCCATGTCGAATGTGCCGAAGCCTTTGATGCCCGGGGTGTCGATGATATAGCCATCGTCGGGGAGGGGAAACATTTCGGAGAAGGTGGTGGTGTGCATGCCTTTGTTGTGGCAGGCGGAAATCTCGCCGGTTCTCACCTCTATGTCCGGCAGTATGGTGTTGATAAGGGTGGATTTTCCCACGCCGGAGTGTCCGGAGAAAAGGGTGATCCGTCCTTTCAGCTCTTGCATTATCGTGCCGATGCCCTCTTGCTCTTTGGCGGAGATTTTGAAGCAGGGATAGCCGATGGTGGTATAGAGATGGATGAGGCTGTCCAGATAGTGCTGTTCCTCTTCATTGTAGGCATCTATCTTGTTGAAGATGATTTTGACAGGAATGCGATAGGCTTCGGCTGAGGCGAGGAAGCGGTCGATGAATGTGGTGGAGGTTTCGGGATAATTCACTGTCACCACAAGCATGCACTGGTCCAGGTTGGCGGCAAGGATGTGCGATTGTTTGGAGAGGTTGGAGGCACGGCGGATGATGTAGTTTTTCCGGTCCTCTATCTCGCTGATAAAGGCCGTACCTTCTTGATTCAGTATGATTTGTACATGGTCGCCTACGGCCACGGGATTGGTGCTTCGTATGCCCTTCAAACGGAAGTTCCCTTTGATTTTACATTCGATGTCTTTTCCTTCTTCCGTCCGTACCAGATACCAGCTTCCGGTATTTTTTATAACAAGTCCTCTCAAGGCAATTGACAATTGATGATTGACAATAGACAATCGATAATTGACAATGGACATGCGGGATGCCCCAGCAAGCAATTGTCAATTATCAATTATCAGTTGATTAAACGGTCATGATTTCTTTATCCTTTGCAGCCAGCATCTCGTCAATCTTCTTGATGAACTTGTCGTGAATCTTCTGCAATTTCTCTTCGCCGCCTTTCTGGGCGTCCTCTGCCAATCCGTCTTTTACGGACTTCTTCAAGGCGTCGATGGCGTCGCGGCGGGCATTGCGTACGCTCACCTTGGCTGTCTCGCCTTCTCCCTTGCACTGCTTGGCAAGCTGTTTACGGCGTTCCTCGGTCAACGGCGGTATGCCGATGCGGATAATCTCTCCATTGTTTTCGGGCATGATGCCGAGGCTGGAGTCGATGATTGCCTTCTCAATGACGCGGAACATGCTTTTGTCCCAAGGCTTGATGGCGATGCTGCGTGCGTCCGGAGTGGTTACGGCGGCAACGTTGTTGATGGGAACCATGCTTCCGTAGGAATCTACGCGGATGCCGTCCAGCAGACGGATGTCAGCTTTTCCGGCACGGATGTGTGCCAAAGCCTCGTCCAGGTACATCACTGCCATGTCCATACTCTCTTGCGCTTCGTCTAAGATCTCTTTTACGTCTTTCATATTGTTCTTCGTTTTGAATTTTCTTTTGATGTTGAAACTTTGCAAATATAGTTATTAAATTGTGAGAATAGAGAATGGAACTGCGAATATTTCAGTTTAACTCCCGATAACTCCTCTTACAAAATCAATTATGCACCAGCGTCCCAATCTCTTCTCCCTGCATCACCTTCTTCAGGTTACCTACGGTGTCCATGTCGAAGACGATGATGGGCAGGTTGTTCTCCTTGCACATGCAGGTGGCGGTGAGGTCCATCACTTTCAGTCCGCGCTTCAGCACTTCGTCGTAGGTGATGTCGTGGAACTTCGTGGCGGTCGGGTCCTTTTCGGGGTCGGCGGTGTAGATGCCGTCCACACGGGTGCCTTTCAGCATCACGTCGGCTTCAATCTCGATGCCGCGCAGGCTGGAGCCGGTGTCGGTGGTGAAGAACGGGTTGCCGGTTCCGGCAGACATGATGACCACTTCGCCTGCTTCCATGCACTCGATGGCGCGCCACTTGTTGTAGAACTCGCCGATAGGCTCCATGCGCACGGCGGTCAGCACACGCGCTTTCACGCCTGCAGCCACCAGTGCCGAACTGAGGGCAAGGCTGTTGATGACGGTGGCCAGCATACCCATCTGGTCGCCCTTCACGCGGTCGAACCCCTTGTTGGCACCGCTCAGTCCGCGGAAGATGTTGCCGCCGCCGATGACGATGCCGATTTGTACTCCCATTTCATGGATTTCCTTGATTTGCGCTGCATACTCGGCAAGGCGTTTCTCGTCGATGCCGTATTGTTTTTCTCCCATCAGACTCTCGCCGCTGAGCTTCAATAAAATTCTTTTATAGGTTGCCATAAATGTATAATGTATATAGTTCTTGTTCTTTTGGGCAAAGATAGTGCAAATCGAATACAGAACTTTTATGCTTGCATAAAAAAGTTATGTTGAGATGCCGCCTGTCTTCGCTTTTACGGCAAAGATAATGCAAACCGATAGTAGAACAAAAGAAGTCCTTCATTTTTTGTGCCTAAGAGTCGTTTGTTTTCGTTTTGTGGTAAGTGTAAGAGACTATGTGGCTGTTTAATCTTCCGTATTTGGGATTATTAACCATCCGAAACGGCGAATTTAATTCGTTGGATAGCTGTTATCTGTTCGTTAGACAGCTGTTGTCTGTTCGTTAGATGGCCGTTGCTTGTTCGTTAGACAGCTGTCAAACGAATAAAACTCGTTGTTTGGGTGGCTATTCCTGTGGGGGTTGATAGATAAATTCGCCGCAATGATGCCTTATTGACGCATCATTGCGGCGAACGAAATAGATATAGGGAATGGTCGATGGAGCGGATGCCTCTGTCGGGCTATTCTTTCTTTCTGCTTTTTATCGGGAGTCTTGGGAAAAGTTTCCTGAAGCGGATTAGATGTCCGGTGATGTTGCCGCCGGCAACAACGAGTGTCACGGCTACGATAATCAGTACCAGTCCGAAGCATTCTCTCATTGTCAGGGTTTCTCCGAAGACGGTGATTCCGAAGAGGATGGCGGTCAAGGGCTCCAGCGCGCCGAGGATGGCGGTGGGGGTGGAGCCGATGTACTGGATGGCACCGGTGGTGCATAGAAAGGAGATGGCGGTGGGGAAGACGGCGAGGGCAAGTAGGTTGCCCCACAAGTACCAACGGTCCGGCATGCTTACGGTTCCGGCATAGAGCAGGCGTATCGCGAAGAGCGACACACCGAAGAGGAGGACGTAGAAGGTGACTTTCAGGGTGGCGACATCCTTCAGGGATGTCTGGTTTACGCCCACAATGTATATGGCGTATGAGAGGGAAGAGACGAAAACCAGCAAGGTTCCCATCAGGCTCAGCGTGCTGCCGTCCTCGTTTTTGTAGAGTAGCCCGATGCCTCCCAGGGCGAGTAGCATGCAGACAACGGTTTGCAGTGTCAGCCTCTCCTTGAAGACAAGTGCCATGATGAGTGCCACCATGATGGGATAGACAAACAGCAGCGTCGATGCGATGCCCGCCGCCATGTAGTTATAGCTTTGGAAGAGCGCCAACGAGGAGAGCGCCACGAGCAGCCCCATGGCGACAAGTGTCGATGCCTCTTTCCGTTGCAGCTTGAATGTCCGTCCTCGCGCCTTTATCATCAGCCCCAGCAGCGGGATGGCGAAAAGGTATCTGAAGAAGAGCACCGAGTCGGGGTTCATGCCCGCCTTGTACAAGGGGAGGGCAAACAGCGGGTTCATGCCGTAGGTGGCTGCGGCGATGGACCCCAAAATATATCCTTTGGCTTTTGCGTTCATATCTTTTTCCTTTTTTGTGAATTGGCGGGCAAAGTTACACAGAAAAAGGAGATTCGGGCAGGAAATATGGATTCTATTACTTGCGCAATCTCTATAAAAAAGTATAGATTGCGCAAGAGATAAGGGTTATTGCTTGCGCAATCTGTGTTTTTTTTATTACTTTGCGCAAGTAATAAATCAGAAAAGAATATGAAGACAGAGATTGTGGGCCGTCTGAAAGAGCAGAAAGAGCTGATGGAATACATCGCTTCGGATTCTTCGGAATTCATTGCCATTTACGGGCGTCGCCGGGTAGGAAAGACGTTCCTTGTTCGCGAGTTGCTGGGCGATTCCTTCGCTTTTTACGTCACGGGCATGAACAATGTTTCGATGTCGGAACAGCTGTTGAATTTCAATTTGGCATTGCGGAAGAGTTCGGGAAGAGAGTGGACTGTACCTGCCAATTGGTTGTTGGCTTTCGACCAGTTGACTTCCTATCTGGAAAGCCTGCCCCAAAGCAAGAAAATCATCTTCATGGACGAATTGCCCTGGATGGATACACACAAGTCCGGTTTTGTCAGCGCCTTGGAGCACTTCTGGAATGCTTGGGCATCCGCCCGCCACGACATCAAGCTGATTGTTTGCGGTTCTGCCACTTCGTGGATGATTGACAAGCTGATAAACAATTACGGAGGATTGCACAACCGATTGACACACTGTATGCTGATCGAACCTTTTACCTTGCAGGAGTGTGAACTCTATTTCCGTTCCAAAGACATCTCCTATTCCCGCCACGAGATAGCGGAATGCTACATGGTGATAGGGGGCATCCCTTTCTATCTGAATCAGATAAAGAAGGGGCTGAGCATTGCGCAAAACATAGACCGTCTGTTCTTTGAGAAAGCTGCCGTGCTGGGCAATGAGTTCGACAACCTCTACCGTGCCCTTTTCAAGTATTCCGAGAAGTACGTCAAGATAGTGGAGGCACTTGCCTTGAAGGGGAAAGGACTGAACCGCCTGGAACTGATTAAGCAGAGCGGACTTGCCAACAACGGCAGATTGACCACCATGCTGAAGGAACTGGAGGCGTGCGGCTTTATCCGCAGGTACGAACCGTTTGGCAAGCAGAAGAAGGACACGCTCTATCAACTGGTGGACTTCTACACGCTCTTCTACTTCAAATTCATCTTGAAGAACCGCTATAAAGACGAGCATTTCTGGAGCACCTCCCAAGAAAGTCCTACCCATCGCGCTTGGAGCGGCTATGCTTTCGAGATGCTTTGCTTGTGTCACATCCGTCAGATAAAGAAAGCACTCGGCATCTCGGGTGTACAGAGCCTCGTCTCCTCGTGGCGTAGCAACAGTTCGGAAGAGGGTGCGCAGATAGACCTTGTCATCGATCGCAAGGACCAGACCGTCAATTTGTGTGAGATGAAGTATTCCATTGCGGAGTTTGTGATAGACAAGAAGTCCGATGCTGTCTTGCGCAACAAGCTGGCTGCCTTTCTTGCCGAAACCAAGACGAGGAAATCCATTCAGCTCACATTTGTGACAACATACGGCGTGAAGCCCAACACTTATTCATCAAGGGTGCAGAGCGAGGTGCTGTTGGAGGATTTGTTTGCCGGGGCGTGATGGGAGGTATCCGAACATCCGGGAGAGACAATGTATTTATCGGCTATTAGGAAAAACGTATGAAATAAAGCCGGAAATCGGGTCAAATTGGCCTGATTTCCGGCAATAGAACAGTATATTTGTCCCGATTGTCTTTTTTTGACTTTAAGGCGCGAGATGAGAAGTAAAGCAATGATAAGAATTGTACAAATGAACTTAGGCGAATTGCAACTCTTGTTAAATGTCTGAATATCTAAAAGTGCAGATTCAAAATTCGATGGAAAAAGCGAAAAGTATTTCGCGGGGACGCAATCGATAACTTGAATAAACATCCGTGGTGGAAGTTTGTAATCTGCGTTCGTACAAGTTATTGCCAAATATATTGTTACAGTTGAGACGGAACTCGTACTGTTTTAGCTGATAAGATAAATGTATATCAGTAAACATATTGCCTGATATGCTTTTGTCTGAATGATGATAGAAATCACTTTTGAAGCCTAACTCCAGATTTTTCACGGGAAAAAGGAATAGGGAAATTCCATGGTTAAATGAAGTAAGACGTTCGTTGGACAAGTTGTTGTCTTTTTGGTTTACTTGCTTGCCGGTCTGCAATTTGCTATACAACTCATAAGAGAAGATTTTCGCTAACTGCATTGATAATTTGAATGTCAACTCGGTGTTTTGCATCTGCCAAGGGACCTTTATCGTTTTTTGTATTAAATAATAATCAGACCAAATTTGCCGATAGTCAAGTGAGACTAATGTTTTACCCCAATAAAACGATTGTGCTACGTTACAACCTATCCAATAACTGTCAGCATCGTATTGTTGCTCTGTAGGGGTTCGTTTATACACAGAAGCATCGAATTCGCTCTGATAGAGCGTTTCATGGGTTCTCCGAGTCCAAGAAGCCATTGTGCTCAGAAAGAGTCCTTTAATGGGGTGCTTGTATTTCAGTGCTAAATAGAGTGTATGGATTCCTCTATTTTCCAAATTGCCAGTATGAGATGTTTGTACGCGGTAAGAGGTGAAGATGGGAGTGCGATACAATGCGGTCAGCGCATCAGGTCTTTCCTGATAGTTGTAATTCAGAGAAGCCGAAGTCGTCGAGTTGCAATCGTATTGCAAGTTGAGATTGGGCTGTAGCGTAATTCTGATGTCATTGTCCTTTTCATAATTGCGTTGCATAAAATCAGCTTTTATAATTGCCCTTAGTTTGAATGAATTCCTGTCCAGATTCAGCCCGGAAGCCACATACAGATTCTGTTGTGTGTACTTTTCTATGTTGTTGACTTCCGGATAGTTCACGTCTATTTTCTGGTGTTTAAGTTTATAGCCAATCCGTTGGCTCAACGTGAAACCTTTTATTTTATGGTTGAAAGTGGCATAACTATGTGTCTCAAATGTGGAAATATCAAGCTTCTCGTTGAATCCCTTGACAGTAAGTATCTTCCCAGGTAAATAGCTGTACGTGCTTTGAGAAGAGATTTCAATGCTGTTTCCGTTTTTCAGGTGGCTTATCATCTCAAAGTCTTCGGTAATATGGTATTTTTTCAGCCTGACATTTTGCATTATCTTTTCGTCATCTAAAACGGAAATTCCATTGCTTCTGTCAACTGTTACATTCCCGTGTAGACGGTTGTTTACATACAATTGCTCTTTGTTCACTTTGTAAGTAAAATTTCCTTTCAGGTGGCTGTCTGTAGAACTTACCGCATTTTCTTCCGATAGAATTATTCCATTTAAGTCAAGATATTCCGTTACGGTGGTAGTATTGCTTTTCTTTCGATTCCAAAGATAGTCCAATTGAATACGGACATCATTATTATTAGGCGTTTTAACGAGGTGGTTGGTTGCCACCAAATGTGACTCATTAAAAGTGGTTCGTCCGTCATCTATTTCCGTAGCTGGTATCACAAGCGGTCTTAATAATCCACTTTCCTCCTGGTTGTCACGAAGTTGTGTTGTCAAATCTGACACCTCTTTTGATATGTCTTTCCCGGTATTGTCACATTTATATAAGGAAAGATTCTGTCTTTCTCGTCCAAAAACCATCCCCATCAGTCTCCCGTTATACAAATAATCAGTTCCTTTTTGTGCTGAAATACCTGTCCCGGCATCCAATGTACCTGACCATACATTCTTCACATTCTCCTTCAAGACGATATTCAAGGCAGCTTGGTCGCTGAAACGGATTCCTTTCAGTGCCTTTATAGGTTGATGGTTCTGGATAACCTGCACATTGCTTATCAAGTCTGCATTTATATTTTCGCTGGCTTGGGAATACTTGCTTCCCATCAAATCCATTCCTTCAATATAGAATTTGTTGATAGGTTTTCCTTCAAAAGAAATGGTACCATCTTGTTTCACTTCGAGTCCGGGCATTTTATTTATGACATCAGATATGCTTCGGTCTTGATTCTGTTTGAAGCTGATGACATTATAGACCAGTGTATCCTTATTCTGTCTGATTCTGTTCGGGCGGATGTTGACTTCCTTCAACTGGTAGGTTGTGCTTTTCAGAACAATGTCTTGGCTATTTTGAAAATCTTCGGATTTTATGCGCTTGGTTTCATATCCAAGCAGAATGAAGCCGATACTGACAGGCTTTACTTCTTTAGTGTATGACACATCAAACTTTCCGTCAGTGCCACTGAATCCATAACCGATTACGGATGTTTCTGACCGATATAGGACAATGTTGACATCTTGAACCGGATGTTGGTTTTCGTCAATTATCCGACCGGTGTATGAAGTTTGGGCAGTAGTATTAATTGACGCAATGGCCAGTAACAAAAAGTTGATGAGCTTCATAAGCGTGTCAGTTTTGTTATCTTTCTAAAAATAAGGCTGTTCTCTCCGGATAGGCTATGCTTTTTCCGCGTTGGTTCTGTGCACTTCCCTTAAAACCGCTCATTCTTTCTGCAAAAGTCATGGGCGATTTCCATTTCAGCCTGATAAGGTCATGATATTCTTCCTTTGTGCATTGGATATATCTTTTACTTGGATAGAAAAGGAATTCATTTTGAATTTTCTCTATCTGTATGCATGAAAAACGGAACAAGCGTTCGCTATCTTCAGCATGTAAAATGAGCCCGGGCAACCCGTAAAGTTTCCATGGTCCGTCACTGATTGCTATGTCAAGTGTAAACCATACTTTCCAATGTCGTCCTAAATATAAAGTTTCAGCCTGCTGACATTTATAGTTTGCGATAATTGTATCTTTTGCGATCAATGTCCATTCCGGTCTGTTCATTTTTTCTGAATAGCGGAAAATATTGATAGCCTTGTCTGTATGGGTTAAAATTTTGTCAGAAGGATAGTTTTTCCAAATTTGATAATGAAAGTTCGTTTTGGGGTAGTTTGACTTTTCTAATGCATTCATTACATCTCCCATACTTCCGCCTTTCGCTACGATACTGTCTTTTATCAAATCTCTGTGTAAACTGTTGCGGCTGTAAAAATGAGAAATCTTGTTTCCTATATCCAAAATAGTTTCATCCTCTTGTTCTGTCTCTTGTTCTTCATACAAAAGGAATTTAGTGATATAATGAATCCTGATTCGTACTTTCTCTTTTTCTTGAGCCTTTACTATACAACAAAAAAAATCTATTGCAAACAAAAGAACTAAACAAAATATGAATTTGTCTTTTTTCATAAAAAGCTGAATAAGTAGATATATTAATAAATAGGGGAAAAAGAAATGAAGTGAGAGTTTCCACTCCATTTC
>NZ_JAICZW010000152.1 GCF_029057325.1 Bacteroides sp.
TATTGAAGAGTGCATCCATCCTTTCTAAAGCAGGTGCTCCCTGTATAGTCAGGTACAAGGATGCGTTGTTGACACTCAAGACACAAAAAGGAAAACGGTATGAGGTGGAATTTAACGGTGAACGGTTGATTATGAAATAAAGAATAAGGACCCACCTTTATCCTTATTTATGTTAAAGCGGGAAGTGACAGTTGAACTTCCCGCTTTTCTTTTCGTCATTTTGGTTTCGCTTTATCCATTTTAAAGCAGTACTTTATCCGTATTGAAGCGGCACTTTAGAATGGGTAAAGGGAAAATGAAGTGTGAACTATAAAATATAAATAACAACCGTTGGCGGAATTAATTTGCAAGTCTGTTTCTGATATTGTTTAATGTGTTGATTATCAGATGTTGAAAAATGAATTGACAGACACTTGTGTTCAACGTGACAAACACTTGTGTTCAAGCCGACAGACACAAGTGTTTGAGCCGACAGATGCAAGTGTCTGTCAAACCGGGGAATATAGGGGTAGATGGCGTGATGAGGAACTGGCATTTATCTATTTTGACTATTGCAGATGTTATCAGGAAAGCAATCAAGATGCCGTTTATACCATGAATGGCGAAGCGGTGAGAATTCTGGCAAGCCAACGTAAGGGAAAACTCTAAATATTTTCTTATATTTGAAAACTCTAATTAGTTAATAGGTCATGAAAAATAGCAAAGCATGTATTTTATCGATTTTAGCAAGTCTGTTATTCTGCATGACATGCGGATTTGCGCAAGGGCAACAGGATGTTGTTATCGTACCGAAGCCTCATCAATTGAAATGGCATGAAGCTGAAATGGGGGCGGTGTTTCACTATGATCTGCACGTGTTCGATGGGGTGCGCTACGGACAGGGAAACAACCGTATAATTCCGATAGAGGATTATAACATATTCAACCCCACGCAACTGGATACCGATCAATGGGTGCTTGCCGCAAAAGCTGCCGGATGTAAATTCGCTGTACTGACAGCAACACACGAGACTGGGTTCGGACTGTGGCAAAGCGATGTAAACCCATACTGCCTGAAAGCCGTGAAATGGCGCGACGGAAAAGGCGACATTGTGCGCGATTTCGTGAACTCGTGCCGTAAGCATGGATTGCAACCGGGCATATATATAGGTATAAGGTGGAATTCGTTGTTCGGAATACATAACTTCAAGGCTGAAGGGAGCGGTGAATTCGCACGCAACAGGCAGATGTGGTACAAACGTCTGTGTGAAAAAATGGTGACGGAGCTGTGTACACGTTACGGAGACCTGTATCTGATTTGGTTTGATGGAGGAGCGGATGACCCCAAAGGTGACGGGCCGGACGTTGAACCTATCGTAAACAAGTATCAGCCAAACTGCTTGTTCTATCACAACGTGGACAGGGCGGACTTCCGATGGGGAGGCTCTGAGACAGGCACGGTGGGATATCCTTGCTGGTCTACATTCCCATACCCATACAGTCACAGCAATGCCACAGAATCTAAAAAAGAGCATCACACTCTGCTGGTGCACGGCGACAGGAATGGCAAATACTGGGTGCCGGCTATGGCGGATGTCCCTTTGAGGGGTATTAATGGACGGCATGAATGGTTCTGGGAACCGGGAGACGAAAACAACATCTTTCCTCTGGAAGAGTTGATGGATAAATACGAAAAATCAGTGGGGCGCAATGCTACTCTCATGATGGGACTTACACCGGACCCTAACGGATTGATACCCGAGGGAGACGTCAAGAGGTTGAAAGAAATGGGAGATGAAATAAAACGTCGTTTCGCAACTCCGGTGGCTCGCATGGCAGGAGAGAAAAAACGCCTCGTTCTTGAATTGGGCAAGAAGCAATCCGTGAACTATTGCATCATCCAAGAAAACATACGCAAAGGAGAGCGCATACGCAAATACAACGTAGAAGCGAAGGTGGGTGGAAAATGGAAAAAGGTATGTTCTGGAGAATCAGTGGGACACAAGCGCATCGAGAAATTCGATGCCGTAGAGGCCACAGCTCTCAGGCTTACAGTGAATGAATGTATAGCCACTCCGGATATTATCAATTTCAGCGCTTATTATGTAGCCGGACAGAAATAAAAATAGAAAGACATGAACAATAAAGTACTATCATCAGCTTTGGTTTTGTTGCCGCTTGCAGCTACTGCGGCACAGGCAACCACGCACAAAGAACGTGTGGACAAACAACCGAACATCATCCTTTTCATGGTGGACGACATGGGATGGCAGGATACTTCCTTGCCGTTCTGGACACAAAAGACTCATTACAACGAACTGTATGAGACTCCGAATATGGAACGGTTGGCCAAGAAGGGAATGATGTTCACCCAAGCGTATGCCAGCAGCATAAGTTCGCCTACAAGGTGCAGCCTCATCACCGGGACAAACGCGGCACGCCATCGAGTGACAAACTGGACGTTGCAAAAGGATGTCAAGACTGACAGAAAGGACAAGGTGCTGGAGGTGCCCGATTGGAATTATAATGGAGTTAGCCAGGTGGAAGGTACGAACAATACCTTCGTTGGAACCTCTTTCGTGCAATTGCTCAAAAACAATGGGTACCATACCATACACTGTGGTAAAGCGCATTTCGGGGCAATAGACACTCCGGGGGAAGACCCTCATCATTGGGGATTTGAAACAAACATCGCAGGCCATGCGGCGGGAGGCCTTGCCAGTTATCTGGGAGAGGAGAATTATGGTCACACAAAGGAGGGAAAGCCAGTGTCTCTTATGGCAGTTCCGGGATTGGAGAAGTATTGGGGTACGGAGACTTTCGTGACTGAGGCACTTACCCGGGAAGCCATCATCGCATTGGACAAGGCGAAGAAATACAACCAACCGTTTTTCTTATATATGTCGCACTACGCCATACATATACCGCTGGATGCCGACAAACGCTTCTTCGATAAATATAAGAAGAAAGGCATGACAGACCACGAAGCGGCGTATGCTACCTTGATAGAGGGGATGGACAAAAGTTTGGGTGATTTGATGGATTGGTTGGAGAAAAGTGGTGAAGCGGACAATACCGTGGTTATTTTCATGAGTGACAACGGAGGGCTGGCATCGCAGTCCGGATGGCGGGATGGGGCACCGTTATATACGCAAAACTATCCTTTGAATAGCGGGAAAGGCTCATTGTGCGAGGGGGGGATACGTGAACCCATGATAGTGAGCTGGCCCGGTGTGGTGGAGCCGGGAAGCAAATGCGACAAATATCTGATAATCGAGGATTTCTATCCGACTATCTTGCAGATGGCGGGTATAAAGAAGTACGATACCACACAGCCCATCGACGGAGTGAGCTTCATGCCGCTGCTGAAACAGACCGGAGACCCCTCGAAAGGGCGAAACCTGTATTGGAATATGCCTAATAATTGGGGTAATGACGGCCCGGGAATCAACTTCAATTGCGCCGTGAGAAGCGGTGATTGGAAATTGGTTTATTATTACGGTACCGGCAAGAAGGAGCTTTTCAACATCGTAGATGATATTGGTGAAAAGCATGACCTCAGCGCAGAAAAACCGAAACTGGTGAAACGCCTGTCTAAAGAGTTGGGTAATTATCTCCGGAAAGTAAATGCGCAGCGTCCTACGGTGAAGAATACGGGAAAGGCATGTCCTTGGCCGGACGAAGTGTAACTTTATTTATGTTAAAGCGGGAAGTGACAGTTAAACTTCCCGCTTTTCTTTTCGTCATAGATATGTTGCAACACAATAGGTATTATAAATATAGTATTAATTTAAAGAGAAAAAGAATGATGAAAAGAATCGCTTTGATATGGATGGCCGCTTTCTTGATGGGCGGCATGGCAATGGCTCAGCAAGAAAACCGCAGTGACAAGATGCCCGACCCGAAAGCACGCGCTGAGCGCATGACCGAACGGATGGCGAAAGAGTATTCGCTGAACGACAAGCAGAAAAAGCAACTGCTGGAGGCAAATGTGGCATTGATTGAAAAGATGGGAGAGGCTTCCCGTAGGACGGATATGCGTAAGGGAAGACAGGCGAAAGATGACAGATGCTGCTGTGAAAAGTCGTGTAAGCGTTCAGAGAAATGGGGAAAGAAGGAACAGCAGACCGATGAACAGCGTGCGCAGCGAAAGGCTGCTCTGGAATCGTACAACGCACAGCTACAGAAAATTATGACGAGCGACCAGTATGCTGCATATACCAAGAAAATGCAGGATAGGAAAGCCGATGTGAAAAAGAAATAGCAAGTAGCAGAGATGCGGAATGACGCGAATAACGAGATTTGGTTTTTCCATCCGTGGAACCTAAAATCAGCGTTATCCGCGTCATCGGCGTTTCAGAGAGAAGGCATAGGCTGTTGGGATGCTTCCTCTTTTTTCTTCAGCAAAAACTCTTCAATCACCTTCTTGTAGGTTGCTTTGTCGGCGGCACCACGGAAGAGTTGGGGAGTTTCATTTATGGGGATGAAAACGAACAGGGGGATGCTGGTGGCATTGAAAAGTGCCGCCAGTTCTTTTTCTTTATCCACGTTGACTTTATAAATAACGATTTGCCCGGCATACTCTTTAGCCAGCTCCTTCATGATAGGCGCTGTCATACGGCATGGGCCACACCAATCGGCATAGAGGTCGATGATGGCGGGTTTGTCTCCCTTGTATTTCCACTCTTGGGATTTTTCATAATCGAACACTTCTGCGATAAACAGTTCTTTATTCATCACGGTTACTTCCCCTTTCGCCTGAAGGCTGTCTTGGGATTCGATTTGTTGGGCAGGCTTACCCCCGTCTTTGCAAGCGTAGGTCAGTATGCTTGCAAAAAACAGGGTAGCCATTGCTATCAATTTTTTCATATTTTCTGATTATGTGTGTTGTTCGATAATGGCTTTCAGCTCTTGACGGCTGATTACGCCTGAATGTCGCCACAAGGCTTCCCCTTTCTTGAAAAGGATAAAGGTGGGGACGGTCTGTATGCGATAGCTCTCAGCCAGTTTTTCGTGCTGGTCCACGTCTATCTTGACAATGCGTGCGGCATCCTCAATCTCTTTTTTCAGTTCTTCCAATACCGGGTGCATCGCCTTGCAGGGACCACACCACGTTGCAAAAAAATCCACCAATACCGGTTTCTCCGATTGTATCAATTCTTCAAACTTTTCCATAATTTGTTCCTTTCTTGTTAAGTAAATACTATTTGTAAGGATAACAAAATAGAGGGAGGATTTGTTCAAGTGGCCTCTCCCCCGACCCCTCCCCTGTAGGGAGGGGAGTTTGGAAGTTCCTTTTACTAATTAATTTGCTGGAGTATTCTCTTCTCCCCTCCCTACTGGGGAGGGGTTGGGGGAGAGGCTGCTGAGGCTCATCTCCTCAATCAAATGTCTTGCTCCCGCAAACTTATCTATTATAAATAAGGTGTAGCGGATGTCCACGCAAGCCGCGCGCTGAGAAGAGGGACGGAAAGCGATATCGCCCGTCAGACCTTCGTAGTTGCGGTCGAAACCGGTACCTATCAGTTCACCTTTGGCATTGAACACGGGGCTGCCTGAGTTGCCGCCCGTATTATCGGTGTTGACGATGAAGCAGACGGGCATCTCGCCGTTGGGCAGGGCGTAGCGGCCGAAGTCCTTCGCCTCGTAGAGCTGTTTCAGCTTGGCGGGGATGACGAATTCCCAGTTATCGGGGTCTTCTTTCTCCATGGCACCCTTCAGGGTGGTGTAGTAGCTATATTCCACTCCGTCGGCAGGCGAGTAGGGGAGCACTTTGCCGTAGGTCAGGCGCAAGGTGGAGTTTGCATCCGGATAGATGGGCTGGCCGTTGGCAAGCTTCATATCCATCATTCCCTTTACCCATACCTTGTGGGCGGCGTTGTAGTCCTTGTTGGCATCCGCCATGTCGATGGCGGTTTGCAGCATGCCGTCGGTGATGGAATATTTGAAGAGAACCATCCAGTCTGTATTGATTTTGTATAGGCTGGGTTTCTGGATGAACTTGGCGAAATTCTCCTTGTTGCCGAAGATGGAGTATTGGAAGCAGGCATCGATAAAGGCATCGCTGTCTCCCTTGAAGCGCTTGTCTATGATTTTGAATATGCCGATACGCTGTTCTGCGGGGATGTATTGCATATAGGTTTTCAGCATCTCCTTGCCTACGAGGCGTTCCACTTCAGGGAAGGGAACGGAGGCGAAATAGTTGTCCGCCGCTTTTTGGAGGTTCTCTTTGGCAGCCTGAATTTTTTCTTTGTCCTTGCTCTTCAGGGCGGAAACTAACTCGGTGGTGCCGGGGATGCGCATGAAGTCGAGTCCTGTCACCAACGCTTCCTGAATGGCTTGCTGGTGATAGAGGGCGGGGCGGCGTTGTTGTACGATGGCACGTATCTGGTCGAAGGCTTTCTGATAAGAATCATCGTTCAGTGAGCGTCCGCGTGTCAGGAGTGCTTCTTGCTGGGCGCGTTTGGTGTCGAGCACCTTCAGCCGGACGAGGCCTTCGTTCATGCCGATGGCGTTCTTCCAGTAGTTGGCGGATGAGGCGTACTTGCTGGCGTAGTGGATGCGCACGGCATCGTCTTTTAGCATCTCTTTCATCAAGGCTTTCTGACGGGCATCGCGCACGTGGTGGCGCATGAAGTTGGTGGTCTGCATACGCTCTTCCACTTCATCGGAAATCATGTAGCGCCAGTTGCGTCCGGGGAATCCCATGACAAAGGTGAAGTCGCCTTCGCGGTAGCCGTCCAGACTGATGGTGAGGTGCTTCTTCACTTTCAGGGGGACGTTGTCCTTGTTGTAGGCGGCGGGCTTGCCCTCTTTGTCGGCATAGATGCGGAACATGGAGAAGTCGCCTGTGTGGCGCGGCCACATCCAGTTGTCTGTGTCGGCACCAAACTTGCCGATGGAGGAGGGAGGAGCGCCGACCATGCGGATGTCGCTGTAGGTGGTCTTGACGAAGAGGTAGTAGCGGTTTCCGCCGTAGAAAGCTTTCAGCTCCAGTTTGCGTCCGGGGGTCATCTCTATGTTTTCTGCTTGGGCAAAGCGGTCGGCAACGCTACTCAGGTACTTGGGAGACAGATAGTTGGTGCCGTTCGGGTCTTCATCCGTCTTCAATTGCTCGTTCACATAGTCGGTCACGTCCAGTATTTGGTCGATGTAGGTGACGGTGAGCCCCTTGCAGGGAAGCTCCTCCTCGCGCGACATGGCCCAGAAGCCATCCGTCAGGTAGTCGTGTTCCACGCTGCTGTGTTGCTGGATGGCACCGTAGCCGCAGTGGTGGTTGGTCAGCACCAGTCCTTCGGCGGAGATGACTTCACCGGTGCATCCGCCGCCGAAGTGTACCACGGCATCCTTCAGAGCGATGCCGTCGGGGTTATAGATTTGGTTGGTGGGAATAAGGAGTCCCAGCTCCGTCATGGCGACCTCGTTCTGCTTTTGCAGGTCGGTCAACATCCACATGCCTTCATCGGCGTGGACGGATAGGGCAGTGGATGTAAGGAATAATGATAATAAAACCTTTCTCATGATAATGTGCGTTAGAAGGTGTTCTGAGAGGGGGTACCCTAAGTATGATACTTAGGGTACCTCGGTATGATACTTAGGGTGCCTCAGTATGGTACTTAGGGTACCTCCGTTATATTCTTTGTTTCGGACAGAATTTTTTTATTCTACAATGTTCATTTCTTTTATCAGGTGTCCGCAGCCTCCCAGCTTGTCGAGGATGAAGAGTACATAGCGGATGTCCAGTGCGATGCAACGTTGCAGATTGTTGTCGAAGTTGATGTCGCCGCTCAGTGATTCCCAGTTGCCGTCGAAGGCGGTTCCGATGAGCTGTCCTTCGCCGTTGATGACGGGGCTGCCGGAGTTGCCGCCGGTGATGTCGTTGGTAGTGAGGAAGCAGACGGGCATGGTGCCATCCTTCATGGCGTAGCGGCCGAAGTCTTTCTTTTGAATCAGCTCTTTCAGCTTGGCGGGTACCATGAACTCACGATCTTCAGGATTCTCCTTCTCGAGGATGCCATCGGTGGTGGTGTAGAAGTTGTAGTGCACGGCGTCGCGCGGATTGTAGGACTTCACGTTGCCGTAGGTCAGGCGCATGGTGAAGTTGGCATCCGGATAAGAGGGAATGTCTTGTTTCATCTCGCCCAACCCACGGATATAGGCCTTGTGCAGCAGTTCCAGACCGCTTCCCAGCTCCATGTATTGCTTGCTGAGTTCTCTCATCTTCTCGTTTTTGGAACGGGAGTAGGCGGTAGCCGGGTCTTTTTCAATCGCCTTCACTGTGGGCTTCTTCAGGAACTTGTCCAAGTTCTCGCGATTGGAGAGGATGGAGTTGTCATACAGGTTGTCGATGTAGGCGTTGTAGTTACCCTTGAATTCTCCGTCGATGGTCTGGTAGAAGGTGGGCAGCTCGTCGGCATTCAGTGCCTTGGCGAGGGCGGGCAAGATGGCTTTTGCTACGGCGCGATCGACTTCGTGGTCATAGTCTTTGTTGTGGATGTCGGCAAAGACGGCTTCCAGTTGTTTCTTGGAGGCTTGTAGCAGTGAGTCGTTCTTCTCCTCCAGTGCCTGCTTGATGTTATCCATAATCATGTAGGTGCTGCCGAACTCGATGGCACCGCGCAGTGCCTCGTTGGTATAGTAGAGTCGGCGTAGGGCGGGAGTGCTCCGTTCGATGATGGCATCGATCTTCTCTACTACGCCTTCGTATTCGGGTTTGCCTTGGGCAAAGGCGGCATACTGCTTCTCTATTTCGGCCTTGGTGCCCAACACGTCGTTGTCGATGATGGCCTTGTTCATGCCGATGGAGTTTTTCCAGTAGTTGCTGCTGCCGGCAAACTTGCTGGCATATTGGATGCGGGTCTTGTCGCTTGCTTCCATGTACTTGCGCAACACTTCGAGGCGCACGCCACGCATGTCTATCATTGCCTGGTTCACGGCGTTCATGCGTTGCTTCACTTCGCTTTGGGTGAGGTAGCGTTCGGTGCTGCCGGGGAAGCCCATAATCATGGCGTAGTCTCCTTCGCTCAATCCCTTGATGGAGATGGGCAGGAATTTCGGGGTCTTCAGGGGCACGTTGCTGGCGTTGTACTCAGCCGGTTCGCCGTTGGCGTCGGCATAGATGCGGAATATGGAGAAGTCGCCCGTGTGGCGCGGCCACATCCAGTTGTCCGTTTCGCCGCCGAACTTACCTACCGATGAGGGAGGTGCGGCGACCATGCGCACGTCGCTATAGACTTTGTAGTAGAAGAGATAGAATTTGTTGCCTGCGTAGAAGGGGAGGGCTTGTGCTACAATGCCCGGTTTGTCCTTCAGATCGCTCTTTGCCAACTCTTCCTTGGCGAGTTTGCTGAGGAAGGGATAGGTCAAGGCGTTTACCTCGTCCGTTTCGCCAGCTTTGATTTTGCTGTTCACCAGGTCGGTGATATCGATGATGCGGTGTACGAAGCGGAACTTTAATCCCGGAGTGGGCAGTTCCTCGCTGCGGTTCATCGCCCAGAAGCCATCGGTCAGGTAGTCGTGCTCCACGCTGCTGTGCTGCTGTATGGCGCCGTAGCCGCAGTGGTGGTTGGTCAGAATCAATCCTTCCGGAGAGATGATTTCGCCGGTACAGCCGCCGCCGAAGATACCTACGGCATCTTTCAGTGATACGCCGTTGGGGTTGTAGAGGTCGTCCGCTTCCAGTTTCAATCCTTGTTTCTTCATCAGGTCGATGGAGTTTTGCTGCTTCATCAGTTGCAGCAGCCACATGCCTTCATCAGCACGTGCAGAGCCTATTGCCAGTGCGGCAACGGCTACGAGTAAACTTTTCTTTAATGTAATCTTCATATTGTTTGGGGTTTATAAGTTTTTTGTTTGAGGGAGTTATCGGGAGCTAAAGTCCGATAGTTCTGTTTCGGGCAGGAGTAGCGGATAAGTCTGATTATCTGCTTCTAACTCCCGATAACTCCTTTAATAAAATTTTCCTTCCCGTATCGCCTCCATCACATTGACAGGCGGCCGGTGGTTCATCAGTTCGTTCTTCATGAAGTCCATGTAGGGTGCCACGTGCCGGAAGAACTTGCGGTAGCCGGCACACAGGTAGTTCAGTCCCGATTCTCCGTCGGCGGTGTGGGCGAAGCGATTCTTGGGACATTCGCCGTTGCAGGCAAACAGCCATTCGCACTCTCGGCATTGGGTGGGCAGTGACTTCTGCTTCATCTGTCCGAAGACTTGCTGCCGTTCGCTGTACATCATTTCCACTAAGGTTTTCTGATAGATGTTGCCTAATTTGTATTCGGGAAAGACGAAGTGGTCGCAGGCATACACATCACCGTTGAATTCCATCACGCCTGCGTGTCCGCAGGTCTTTGCCATGGAGCAGACACCCGGCTGCTCGCCTACCCAGTTGGCAAGGGTGGAGTCGAACAGTTGGATGTAGTAGGTACCCACGTCCTGTTTCACCCATTCATCGAACAGGGTGCAGAGGAAATTGCCCCATTGTTCCGGGCTGACGGAGAAGTCTGCCAGTTCGGTATTGTTCTCCCTGTCCTGCAAAGAAGCCAGGTGGCGCCCGTCTGTGTGCGGCGTGAGGCGTTCCACGATGGGGGCGAACTGGATGTAGTGGCATCCTATCTCCTTGAAGAAGTTGTAGAATTCCAGCGGGTAGTCGGCATTGTAGTCGTTCACTACCGCCATGCCGTTCCATTCCACTCCGTGCTTCTTCAGCAGGTTGATGCCTTGCATCACTTTGACGAACGAGGGCTTGCCCAGTTTGTTTTTTCGGTATTCATCGTGGAACTCTTGCGGTCCGTCAATAGAGACGCCCACTAGCCAGTTGTTCTCTTTGAAGAACCGGCACCACTCGTCTGTGAGCAGTGTGCCGTTGGTCTGTATGCAGTTGTCTATGGTCCGTCCATTGGCATATTTCTTTTGCAACTCCATGGCGCGTTTGTAGAAGGAGAGAGGGCGCATCAGCGTTTCGCCGCCGTGCCAGGTGAATAGCACCTGCGGCATGGTTTGCGAGTTGATGTACTCTTCGATGAACTTTTCCAGCAGTTCTTCGCTCATCACGTGTTTGGGATTCTCTTGGTAGAGTTTTGCTTTTTCCAGATAGTAGCAATAATCACATGCCAAGTTGCATACCGCTCCTACCGGTTTCAGCATCACGTAAAGTGGCTTGGCAAAAGGTGCGTATGTTGACATTTGTATATTTCTGTTTTTACGGTTTATAATTGTGCAAAAATACGTAAACCAAATGAAATTTCCTTTCTTTCTCTCTGGTTTATAAGGAATATTAATACCTTTGCCGGGTGTAAATCATAAATCTTTTCTGCATGATTAGAATGAGTATGAGCCGTGTTTTGCCTGTTTTGCTGCTGGCAGTGTTGTTGACCTCTTGTGGTCGTAAATACAAGATAGAGGGAAGTTCTTCGGTGACGAGTCTTGATGGGAAGATGCTGTTCCTGAAAGTGCTTCGGGGTGAAGAGTGGATTGTAGTAGATTCGGCGGAAGTCATTCACGGGATTTTTGAGATGGGCGGTCCGGTTGATTCTGCTGAGATGGCAACTCTATATATGGACCAAGAGGGCATTATGCCTTTGGTGCTTGAAAAGGGAAAGATAGAAATCACCATTTCCAATACGCAGTTGACGGTTAAAGGCACTCCGCTGAACGATAAACTTTACGGTTTTATTGACAAGCGTAATGATTTGGAGGAAAAGATTGAAGAGCTGGAACGTAAAGAGGCCCGTATGGTGCTGGATGGAGGCAATCTGGAAGAAGTGCGCGGACAGTTAAAACAGGAAGTCGATGCGTTCGTAAAAGAGATGAATGATTACGTCAAGCAGTTTATTACCGATAACTTTGAGAATGTGCTTGGCCCCAGCGTGTTTATGATGATGTGCAGCACATTGCCCTATCCGGTGATGACTCCGCAGATTGAGGACATTATGCGTACCGCCCCTCTGACTTTTAAGGACAACGCATTGGTGAAGAAATTCCTTTCCGATGCCAAAGAGAATATGAAGCTGATCGAGGAGCAGCACCGCCTGCTGCAAAACACCGTTAATTAATTGTCAATTGTCTTGGTCCTCGTTTTTTACCATTCCTTTATATTTTTCAGGCAGTGCGCTTTCCACGGCTGTGTAGGCTTCGGTCATGCTCGCTTTGATGTTTTCGGCACCATGCCCTTTAGGGGGTATCGGGCGGTGGATGGTCAGTATCATGCGATGGCGGTATATCCATTTTCCGGTGCGGGGCAGAATCTCGAATGAGCCGTCTATGGTGACGGGAACCACTTCCAATTGTAATTCGTCGGCAAGCTGGAAGGCTCCTCTTTTGAAGTAGCCCATGTGTCCGGAGAAGGTGCGTGCCCCTTCGGGGAATACCACTAACGAGACTCCGTCTTTCAAGGACGATTCCGCTTGGCGCATGGTTGCCAATACTTTCTTAGGGCTGGAGCGGTCCACGAAGATGTGTCCGGCACTTTCGCATGCCTTGCCTACAAACGGAATCTTCCGCAAGCTTTTTTTCATCATCCATTTGAAGTTCCGTCCAAGAAATCCGTATATCAGAAAAATGTCGAAAGCACCCTGATGATTGGGTACAAATACATAAGACGTGCGTTTATGCAGTTGCTCCCTTCCATGCACCTCGACCGGAATCAACAACAGGTAGCAGACCAGTTGCGACCATACCTTGCCGGGATAGTAGCCCCAGACGTGTGCGCCTCCAATCAGCGATCCTACAATGGTAATCAATGCTGTAAGAATGGTCAGTACCAACAAGATGGGTAGAGCGAAGCAAATCTGATAAATGGTATAAAGTATCTTCATGGGTATTTTCTTTTTTTGTTTTCGCAAAGATAGCGATAATCATTTACTACCGGTTGGCTTCCTGCCAAAATTTTCTTATGAGTAATCTTATTTGGTCGCTGGCTCAGGGAGAATAATGGTATAAAGGCAGTGGGAATTTTGGAGGAAATGCTTAACTTTGGAGCAATTAATAAATGGGATGTCGTTATAAAGAATTTAATTTTAATGTTGTGTGCTTTTGTTTGCATGCAATGCACCGGTAAGAAAGATTCCGCCTCTTGTACGCGTAGGGTGGGTACAGCATCCTGTTCGTTAGAAAAGACGGATAAGATTATTGCTTTTCCGGTGATGGATGAAGTAAGAGTTCCTCAATCTTCAGTATCCGTTTTCAGCGACAATGGGAAAGAGTATTTGAGTTATCAGAACTTGCCTAAGAATGAGATTCTTGTTTATTCCATGGAATCTCAGAAATTAGTTAAAAGATTATGCATAAATACGGAAGGGGATAACTCGGTGCCCGTTGGCTTTGGCGGATATTATATGGTAGATATGCAACATGTTTTTATCCCGAGCCTGTATGTCAATACAATTTACGTAGTAGATACCTTGGGTAAAGTAAAACAGAAAATAGCTTATGAAAAAACAAGGGATAACCGAACCTTGAAACCGTTTATCCCGAGCGATAAATGTCAAATGGCTTTTATTGATAACCATCTATATATACCTCAGACAATCAATTTGAGGTTGGGGTGACAAGGCTGTTGCAGAAAGCCCAGTGAGAGTGGTGATTGATACGGTAGAGAATACGGTTGATGCTCTTCCTATGAGGTTTCCTCCTTTGATCACTTCTAAAGATATTGGGACGGTCGGTGCATTTGGGGCTGAATATGCTTGTTGTTATGATGGGAATAGGTTCATCTATTCTTTCAATGCCAGCGAAGACTTGTATCTGACAGTTCCGGAACATAAGTTAATAGAGAAAAAGAAAGCTCAAAGCAGATACATCGAAAGTGTGGTTGTTTTTCGTTCCGATAAGGAGGATTTCCAGAAAATGGTGAAAGCGCAGTGCGAGCACGCTTCGTATGGCAAGATTTTATACGACAAATATCGAAGGCTTTATTACCGTTTTGCTTATCCTCCATGTGAAATTGATGATTATACCGGTGATTACATTGAATTATTTCGTTCCGGCAGAAAAAGTTTTTCAGTTATGATATTGGATGAGCAGTTGAATGTGCTTGGAGAAACGCTCTTTCCGGCATATACTTATAATTCAAATCTTTCTTTTGTTTTGGAAGATGGATTGTATATCAGTCTTAACCATATAAGAAATCCTGAATACTCTGATGACATGTTGCGCTTTCAGAGATTGAAACTGAGAGATTGACGATTGTTTGTAGTTCGGAAACGGCTGTGCCTCGTCAAAAGCACAGCCATTTCCGGTAGAGATTTTGGTATGATGGTTACAGCTTGTTGATTTCTTCTACCGACAATCCGCTGCATCGTGCTATAACTTCTACAGGGATGCCTTCTGCTCTCATTTTCAAGGCCATTTGTCGCTTCCCTTCTTCTATACCCTCTGCTCTTCCCTTTACTCTTCCTTCTGCTCTTCCTTCCGCTCTTCCTTCCGCCCGTTCGGTATGTATGTTGTCGCGTAGGATGACCACATTGTCCAAGTGCCGGTAGTAGGCTTTCAGCTCATCGGGCGACAGCTTGTCCAGTTGCAGCCTTTCCCGGGCTTCGGTGAGTCCTGGCGCGGTGGCGTCATCAGGTATTTCGCCGGTGTTGAGGAAGTATATCCATTGCTCCAGAGGGACTTTGGACCATCGGTTGAAGTCGTTCACCTTCAGGATGTAGTATTCGGGATAGAGCTGGCTCACTTCCTCCGCCTTGAACGTCTGTTTCTGGAAAGGTGAGAGTTGCAGCAACTCGTTGTTGTGTATGCCCCTGAATTCCGTCTTTCCGTGATATACGAAGTCCGTTCCGCTTCCTAAGGCGAAATAGACGATGTTGATGCTGTATATCTTCCTGATTTTCTCGTAGCCCTCCCCTCGGTTGATGTATTCTGTCACCAGTTTGGATGTCCCGAAGAGCATCCGTTGGAAGTAGGCGTACTCGTTGTTGTTCTGGATTTCGAAGAGCAGGAGTTCTCCGGCTTCGTCTTCGGCCAGCAGGTCCACTCGGTTATACTTGTCGTATTCGCTTTCCTGGTTGCTTTCGCTTTCCAGCAGTCGCTTGATGATGATTTTCTTTTTCATCAGGGTGGTCATGAGCCCCTCGAGCACAGCAAAGTTCGCCTTGTCTCGCAGCAGGCGTTTCATGGCCCAGTCAAAACGGATGTAGTTGGACATGGTTTCCTCCTCTTTTTGTTGTTACTATTGGTCTGTTGCAAAGTAACGGATTAAAATTTGAATAGCCAAAGAATGGCGATGAATGTTCAGCGCGGATAATAAGATTGATAATTTTAGTGGCGAAGAGAAAGTTCGGCTGATTCGCCGATTGCGAAAGATATAAAATGTAAAAAAATATCATTCCTCGCCCAGAAATGCGAAAAATCGCAGTTTTCTCATTTCTCAACAAAAAAACGGCTCCAGGAGTACTTCTGGAAGGGGTAGGGAAAGGTAACGATTGAGGCTACCTCAGATAACGACCGAGGGTAACGACATGCAGCACCGTTATTTCCGAAGGTGTTTTTGTAAAGAATAAGTCAATAAATTAAAGGAGGTCGCTTGTTCCATGCTTCTTTTATAGTCAAAAAGAAATTCGTTTCCTCTGCCCATTCCGCAAATCCTTGTTGTGATAGTATCGGGCGTTATCCGAAATGATGTAAATCGGGCTCATCCGATATTTGGAGTGACAGCGCACAATGACGCTTTCTATCATTAGCGGGATGAAAGCTCAATAATCACTCCAAATTCCGGATGAACCATAAATGAAAATAATGATGAATCAGTTTTTCGGCTTATGTTTATAGTCTCTATCCTTGTATAGTTGTTCAAACGTTAACTCTTGCGTAGCGTCAGCACCGTCACCTCCGGCCACGCCCCGAAGCGGAACGGCAGACCTACATAACCGATGCCGATGTTGACATACAGCGCACGGTTGCCTTCGTAATACATACCTTGCCATTCGGGATAGATAAGTTCGGCAAGGGAGTGCCCGAAGAGGATGCTTTGCATGGCGTGGGTGTGCCCGGCAAGCATCAGTGGAATGTGGGTTGTGGGCAGTACTTCCCGTTTCCAATGGGTGGGGTTGTGGCTGAGCAGGATTTGGAACAGGCTGTCTGTGCCTTGCATGGCTTTCGGTAAATCCGCATATTGGGAGAAGGGCGGTTCGCCGTCATTCTCCACTCCGATGAGGGCGATGCTGTCGCCGTTGTGGTGTAGAATCTCGTGGGCATTGTTCAGCAGTTTCCATCCCATGGCTTTTTTTTGCAGGAACAGGTAGTCCAGATTATCGGCTTCGGCTTCAGGGCTTTCCCAATGGTAGTAGGAACCGTAATCGTGGTTGCCCAAGATAGAATAAACCCCGTCCGGTGCGTGTAGTTGCGAGAGTATTTCTTGAAAACCGTCCAGTTCGTGGCTTTGCTGGTTTACGAGGTCACCGGTGAAGACAATCAGGTTCGCTTTCTGCTCGTTGACCAATCGGACCAATTGTTTGATGGGTTCCGGATTGCCTTGCCAACTGCCGATGTGTATGTCCGATAGCTGGATGATGCGATAGCCGTCGAAGCCTTCAGGGATATCGGTAGAGCGGTATTCCACTTCTTTAATATCGAAACGGGTGATGCCAGCAAGGGAGCCGTAGAGGATGCTGAAAAAGCTGACGGTCGCCAACCCCGTTCCGATGGCTGTGAACGGGCGGCGAGGACAACGATGATGTGTGAGGAAGTGCATCGCTACTCCCGCTAACGAACAAAGCATAAAGAGGGTTTTGGGAAGGACGAAGAGCAGGATGGCGATAGCCAGTCTGCCTATGGCTTGCGTATGATGGGACATCGCATTGTCGCCCGTGAGGTACATCAGATAAACGTACCCCGTTGCCAGCAGTATGGTAGGAAGCCAATAGAGGCTGCGCAGAGATGGCTTCCTGGTTTTCCTTATGACATCCAGATAGATGTAAAGGTCGGGTATGAGGAGGAATAGGAAAAAAACAAGCGTTATTCGGTACATACGTCTTTCAGTTCTTCGATGTTCTTCTTGATGTCATTCAGGTGCTTATATATCAGCTTCTTGTACATTAGGTAGATGGTGGCTGCGTCAAGTATGGCAAATAGGGTGATTACAATAATTTGGAGCTGCCAGCCACTTTTATGGAACCCCATGACCCAGTAGTAAAGGGCGTTGAATAAGACTGTCCATATCGAAATGGCGATGACCTCATATCGGGCCCATTGGCGAAAGCGTGTCATACGTTGGCTGATGGTGACTATCGGCATCTCCTCTATCCGGGTGTCTGTGAGCCATCGGTAGCATTTGTAGTCCCAGAAGAGTCCTGTCAGAATGCTGGCGCCAAAGAACAATATCAGGATGAGTATATTAAATTGTTGCTGCCAGTATGTATTGTCTTGGAAGAAGAGGGGGAGCAGCCAAATTGTCAGCAATAGTGATATGAATACCACGCCTATTCCGATGGAGAAGCGTTGCACGCCTATCAGCTTGCCTATGCCCTTGCGGGTGTTTGCCTTGTATCGGGCAATCAGTTTCGCAATTTGCTTTTCGTTGGCAATCGGCTCTTTCTGCAATTGTCGGTCCAGTGCGTTCCATGATTTTTTCAGTTCGTCCAATTCCATATATTTATTCCTCCTTGTTCATTTTTCTTAGTTTTTCCTTGATGCGGCTGAGCTTGGTGGCGACATTCGTCATAGTCAGTCCGGTGATTTCAGCAATTTCTTCGTAACTCTTTTCTTCTAAATAGAGCAGGATGATGGATTTTTCCAATTGCCCCAGCCGGTTTATCATCCGGTAGAGTTGTCGCAGCATGGCTTGTGTCTCGTCGGTCTCTTCGGTCCGGTCCGCTTCTTGGGTGAGGGTGACGATTTCGGGGATGTTCCTCTCTTTGCGGATAAAGCTGATGCATGTGTTCAGGGCGATGCGGTAAATCCAGGTCGAAATCTTGCACTCCTGCCGGAACTTGGGAAATGCTTTCCAAAGGTTGAGTACCACGTCTTGATATAGGTCGTTGAGGGTGGCGTGGGGGGTGGTGTACAGATAGCACACCTTATAAATCACGCGCTCATACTCCCGTATCATGGAGACAAACTCTTGTTCTACATTTTCCATCTTTTTCGGTCTCTGTTCAGATTGCTTTGTTGTGTTAGTCGCAAAGAGTGGGAATAAATCACAGCTTCAAGCGGATATTTTCACCGGGAGAGGTTTGCAGCCAAGAACTTCCGTATCTTCGGGACAGGCATTTCCCGGCGGCGGGCGTAGTCCTCCAGTTGGTCTTCTCCAATCTTGCCCACGGCGAAGTAGCGGGCGGCGGGGTGTGCCAACATCAGGCCGCAAACGGAGGAGTGGGGGTGCATGGCACCGTTTTCGGTCAGCCTGATGCCAATCTGTTTCAGGTCCAGCAGTTCGTCCAGCAAGAAGCTGATGGACTGGTCGGGCAGGGAGGGGTAACCCACGGCGGGGCGGATGCCTTGGAATTTCTCTTCCAGAAGTTCGGGAATGGAGAGGGATTCGTCGGGGGCATATCCCCATGCCTCCTTGCGCACATATTCGTGCATCTTCTCGGTGGCGGCTTCGGCAAGGCGGTCGTTGAGGGTCTGCGCGAGCAGGTGTTGGTAAGGGTCGGTCATGTCATCCTCTTCCATACGCTCGCTGACGGAGGAGGCGAAGAGTCCCACGGTGTCGGGGATGCCCGATGCAAGCGGTCGTATAAAATCGCTCAGGCAGAGAAAGGGAGTGCCATCTGGATTGGGCGTCTGCTGGCGAAGCAGCGGGAAGGTAGTGCCCTCTATCAGCAGGTTGTCGCCGTCTGCATGTGCCCGGCAGAGGCGGAAAACGCATCGGATGGTGATTTTCTCTTCCATCCGGTTCAGCATCCGGTTGGCTTCTTTGAACAGCTGCATGGCCTCGGCCGCCTTTGCCCGTTCCGCTTCGGGAAAAGAAGCAAGCCACATAGCGCGACAGGAGTCGCAACCATGAATATGGGCAATGGCGGCGTATCGGGGCTGGAAGCCCCAAGCGTGGAAGAAGTAAATCCAGTTGATATAGGGACTTACTTCGTGGATTTTATAATAAATCAGCATTTGCTATCTGAAATCATAAATCTGAAATCTTACCGATTAAACTCCAGTTCGCTGCCCCGATATGTCTCATCTACATGCTCTCCATTATAGATAAGGTGTCCGTTGGCGAATGTTTTTTCTACTTTCCAGTTGAACGTGTGTCCTTCCAACGGGCTCCATTGGCATTTGCTCAGGATGCGGTCGGTTGTTACTTGCCACGGAGTGCCGGGACGCACCAATACGAGGTCGGCATGATAGCCTTCGCGGATATAGCCTCGTTCGTGGATGCGGTAGAGGGCGGCGGGGGCGTGGCACATCTTCTGCACGATAGTTTCGAGGGAGAAGATGCCTTTTTCTGCCAATTCCAGCATGCTGACGAGTGAGAATTGTATCATTGGCATGCCCGACATGGCTTTCAAAGCTCCTCCTTCTTTTTCGGAAAGCAGGTGAGGGGCGTGGTCGGTGGCGATGACGTCTATCACACCGGAGTTGACGGCGGCGCGCAGGGCGGTGCGGTTTGCCTCGCTCTTTATCGCCGGATTGCATTTGATGCGGGTGTCCAGTCGCTTATAGTCCTCCGAAGCGTAGAGCAGGTGCGCGACGCAGGCTTCTGCCGTGATGTTCTTTTGTTCAAGTGGTCCGTCGCTGAACAAGGAGAGTTCCTTGGCGGTGGATATGTGCATCAGGTGCAGGCGGGCGTTGGCTTGTGTTGCCAGGCGGACCGCCAATTGGGAAGAGGTGTAGCAGGCAAGCGCGGAGCGTATCATCGGATGCTTGCTTACCGGTACATCGTCCTTGCCGGCAAATTGCTGTTGGTACTTGGCGATGTTTTTCCGGATGATTTCTTGGTCTTCGCAGTGGGCGGCAATCAGCATGTCCGTGCCGTTGAAGATGTTCAGCAGGCTGTTCAACTTGTCCACCAGCATATTGCCTGTACTGGAACCCATGAAGAGCTTGATGCCGCAGATGCGGTGCTTGTCCAGCTTGGCGAAGTCGGGATAGTTGTCGTTCGTGGCACCGAAATAGCAGGAGTGGTTCACGATGCACTTTTCGTTCTGCAAGTCCAGTTTGGCGTTCAGCGCATCCAGTGTGGTGGTTTGGGGTTGTGTATTGGGCATATCCATGATGGAAGTTACGCCTCCCGCCGCTGCCGCACGGCTTTCGGTCAGGATGTCTGCCTTGTGGGTCAGTCCCGGGTCGCGGAAATGCACGTGGTCGTCGATGACACCGGGCAGCAGGTAACAGCCGGTGGCGTCTATGGTTTCGTCACAAGGGGCGGAGAGCGGCTTTCCGTTGGTCAGCACCTCTGCAATCCGTCCGTTTTCTATCACGATGGAGCCTTGCACGGATTGTCCTTCGTTGACAATCGTGGCGTTATGTATCAGTGTTCGTTTCATGTCTTCAGTTATAAGTTTTCATGGGGCGCTTTCGGATATTTGTGGAACCAACTGCTCCACTTCAGGCGGATGACTCCGAATACAGCCTCACCGAAGATGCTGCTGTTCATTTTGGAGGTGCCCAGTTCGCGGTTGATGAAGATAACGGGAACTTCCTTTACCCGGAAACCGCATTGGTGGGCGGTGAACTTCATCTCTATCTGGAAGGCATATCCTTTGAAGCGGATACTGTCTAGGTCGATGGTTTGCAACACGCGGCGGCGGTAGCACACGAAACCGGCGGTGGTGTCGTGGATGGGCAATCTGGTAATGAGACGTACATACTTGGAGGCGAAGTAGGACATCAGTACCCGTCCCATGGGCCAGTTCACCACATTGACACCGCTGACGTAGCGTGAACCGATGGATACGTCGGCACCCTCTTCGGCGCAGGCCTTGTAAAGACGGGGCAGGTCGTTGGGGTTGTGGCTGAAGTCGGCATCCATTTCAAAAATGTACTCGTAGTTGTGCTGCAACGCCCATTTGAATCCGGCAATGTAGGCGGTGCCCAGTCCAAGCTTCCCTTTGCGTTCCACCATAAATAGCCGTTCGGGAAACTCTTGTTGCAGGGTTTTGACGATGGCGGCTGTTCCGTCGGGCGAGCCGTCTTCGATGATGAGGATGTGGAAACCATGTTCCAACGCAAAAACGGCGCGGATGATATTCTCGATGTTTTCCCGCTCGTTGTATGTAGGAATGATGACGATGCTGTTTGCTGTTTGCATATTTATTACACCTGTTTTTTTATATTGAGAACAAATGTAGTGCTTTTCTATGATTTGCAGCTAAAACCAAAAGATTATTTATGACCCGTTGGCGGAATTAATTCGCAGATCTATTTTCTGTGTTTCTTAATAGTCTGATTATCAGATGCTGAGAGGTGGGTTGACAGACACTTGTGTTCAACGTGACAAACACTTGTGTTCAAGCTGACAGACACAAGTGTTTGAGACGACAGACGCAAGTGTCTGTCAAAACGGAGTATATAGGGGGAATTGCAGAAGTTATTTCTTTGCTGATTTTATTCCACCAACAGGTTATTTATGTATTTTTGTGGCGGATTTATCACCTGATTACAATGACTATCACTGAACTGCAACAATGCTATGCCGCTCATCCCAATGTGGTGGGGATGTGCGGGCTCCTCAAAGATACTTCTGTTCGTCACCTTTATTGCGGGGGCTTGTGTGCTTCTGCGGCTTCGCTTTTTTCATCGGTATTGGTGGAAAAGGCGGGGATGCCTTTCGTTTTCATTTTGGGTGATTTGGAGGAGGCGGGCTATTTCTATCATGACCTGACACAGATTCTCGGAACGGAACGTGTCCTGTTTTTTCCCTCTTCTTTCCGTCGTGCCATCAAGTACGGGCAGAAGGATGCGGCGAATGAGATACTCCGTACGGAGGTGCTGAGCCGCCTGCAGAAGAACGGGGAGAACCTTTGCATTGTGACCTATCCGGATGCACTTGCCGAAAAGGTGGTGTCGCGCAAGGATTTGAGTGACAATACGCTGAAACTTCATGTGGGCGAGAAAGTGGATATGGAATTCATCAAGGAGGTGTTGCGCAGCTACGGCTTTGAGTACGTGGATTATGTTTACGAGCCCGGGCAATATGCTGTGAGGGGCAGCATTATTGATGTATTTTCGTTCTCCTCCGAATATCCTTTCCGCATTGACTTTTTCGGCGATGAGGTGGAGAGCATCCGTACTTTTGAAGTAGAGACACAGCTTTCAAAGGAGAAGAAAGAGAGTATTGTGATAGTACCCGACCTGAGCCACAGTCTGGAAAAGGGGGGGAGCGGCGGCATGGTGTCGTTCCTTGATTTCCTTCCGTCGGACAGCCTGCTTGCCATGCGCGATTTTCTTTGGCTGCGCGAACGTATTCAGACGGTGCATGACGAGTCGCTTACCCCACAGGCGATTGCCGCGCGCGAGACGGAGGAGAACGGAGCCATTACGCTGGAAGGAAAGCTGATTGATGGCGGTGAGTTCACTTTGCGTGCCCTCGACTTCCGCCGGCTGGAGTTCGGCAACAAACCGACAGGTACGCCCGATGCAACCCTTTCATTCGACACCGTGGCACAACCCATTTTCCATAAGAATTTCGATTTGGTGGCAGAGAGTTTCAAAAGCTATCTCGCCCAATGCTATACCTTATATATATGTAGCGACAGCCGGAAGCAGACCGATCGCATCCGTGCCATCTTCGAGGACAGGGGAGACGACATCACCTTCACTGCCGTGGAACGCACGTTGCACGAAGGTTTTGTAGATCATGCGTTGCGTCTCTGCATCTTCACCGACCATCAGCTGTTCGACCGTTTCCACAAGTATAACCTGAAAAGCGATAAGGCACGCAGCGGCAAAGTGGCATTGAGCCTGAAAGAGCTGAACCAGTTTACTCCGGGGGATTATGTGGTGCATACCGACCACGGTGTAGGGCGATTTGCCGGACTGGTGCGCATCCCCAACGGTGACACCACACAAGAGGTGATTAAGATTGTCTATCAGAATGAGGATGTGGTGTTCGTCTCCATCCACTCCCTGCACAAGGTTTCCAAATACAAAGGGAAGGAGGGCGAGGCACCCCGGCTGAACAAACTTGGCACCGGAGCTTGGGAGAAACTGAAAGACCGTACCAAAACCAAAATCAAGGACATCGCCCGCGACCTGATAAAGCTCTATTCACAGCGGCGCGAGGAGAAAGGATTCCAGTACAGCCCCGACAGTTTTTTGCAACGGGAGTTGGAGGCTTCCTTCATCTACGAGGACACTCCCGACCAAAGCAAGGCGACTGCCGATGTGAAGGCGGATATGGAGAGTGCCCGTCCGATGGACCGCCTGGTTTGCGGCGACGTGGGTTTCGGTAAGACGGAAGTGGCTGTGCGTGCCGCCTTCAAAGCGGTGGCGGACAACAAGCAGGTAGCTGTACTGGTGCCCACCACGGTGCTTGCCTACCAGCATTTCCAGACCTTCAAAGAGCGCCTGAAAGACCTGCCTTGCCGGGTGGAGTATCTGAGCCGTGCGCGTACCTCAGCCCAATCAAAGGCTGCCATCAAAGGACTTGCCGCCGGAGAGGTGAATATCCTCATCGGCACCCACCGCATCTTGGGCAAAGATGTGAAGTTCAAAGACCTTGGTCTGCTTATCATCGACGAGGAGCAGAAGTTCGGTGTTTCCGTCAAGGAGAAACTGCGCCAGCTCAAAGTGAACGTAGATACTTTGACCATGACCGCCACCCCCATTCCCCGCACCTTGCAGTTCTCGCTGATGGGCGCGCGCGACCTGAGTGTTATCCAGACACCGCCCCCCAATCGCTATCCGGTGCAGACGGAGGTGCATACCTTTAACGATGAGGTCATTGTGGATGCCATCAACTTCGAGATGAGTCGCAACGGGCAGGTGTTCTTCGTGAACAACCGCATTTCCAACCTTATCGAACTGAAAGCGCTGATAGAACGGAACATTCCCGATTGTCGGGTCTGCATCGGTCATGGTCAGATGGAGCCGGCCGAACTGGAGAAGATTATCTTCGACTTCGTGAATTACGATTACGATGTATTGCTTGCCACTACCATCATCGAGAGCGGCATCGACATTCCCAATGCCAACACCATCATCATCAATCAGGCACAGAACTTCGGCCTCAGCGACCTGCACCAGATGCGCGGACGTGTGGGGCGTAGCAACAAGAAGGCGTTCTGCTACTTGTTGGCTCCTCCTTTGTCTTCCCTCACGCCGGAAGCGAAGCGCCGCCTGCAGGCCATCGAGAACTTTTCCGACTTAGGCAGCGGCATCCACATCGCCATGCAGGACCTCGACATCCGTGGCGCGGGAAACATGCTGGGTGCCGAACAGAGTGGCTTCATTGCCGACCTGGGCTATGAGACCTATCAGAAGATACTTTCCGAAGCCGTGCACGAACTGAAGAACGATGAATTTGCCGAACTCTATGCCGAAGAAATCAAAGCGGACGGCGGTGTCATCAGCGGTGAGCAGTTTGTGGACGAATGCCAGGTAGAGAGCGACCTCGAACTGCTGTTGCCTGCCGACTACGTGACGGGCAGCAGCGAACGTATGCTCCTCTACCGTGAACTGGACGGACTGACGCTCGACAAGGATGTTGCCGACTTCCGTGCCCGCCTTGAAGACCGTTTCGGTCCTGTGCCTCCCGAAACGGAGGAACTGCTCCGCATCGTCCCCTTGCGCCGCATCGCTGCCCGTCTGGGAGTGGAGAAGGTATTCTTGAAAGGTGGCAGAATGTCCTTGTTCTTTGTCTCCAATCCCGATAGTCCGTACTATCAAAGTCAGGCATTCGGCAAGGTCATCGCCTACATGATGAAATACACCCGCCGCTGCGACCTGCGTGAGCAGAACAACAAGCGCAGCATGCTGGTGAAGGATGTCACTTCGGTGGAAGAGGCGGTCGGCGTGTTGCAGGAGGTAGTGGCGATGCAGGCGGAAGGGTGAACACTTTCTGTATGAACTCTATATTATTACATGCGGAAAACATACGAGCCTTTAGCGAAAAAACATACGAGGATTAAGTGAAGAACATACAAGGATTTTATGAAGTGAAAATGCAAAATGCTGTGTGATTGTTTCACTTAATTTTCCTCAGAATTTTGGAAAGAGCTGAAGAAAGCGTATCTTTGCGCCCGATTTTGAAGTATGATGCCGCGAATAGCGGTCGTGTATTCCAGAACACCACGTAAAAAACAGGAGTATGAAGCAAAAAGTATCTGTACCTTTTATGCTGTTGGGCATTCTGTTCAATGTGTGCCTTATCACAGCCAACCTTCTTGAAACCAAAGTGATTCAACTCTTTGGCATTACCGTAACCGCCGGGTTGCTGGTCTTCCCCGTTTCTTATATTATTAACGATTGCATAGCCGAGGTTTGGGGCTTTCGCAAGGCGCGTCTGATTATCTGGAGCGGCTTTGCCATGAACTTCTTTGTCGTTATGTTGGGGTTGATAGCCGTGGCATTGCCGGCGGCACCCTTTTGGGAGGGAGCGCCGCATTTTAATTTTGTATTCGGAATGGCGCCCCGCATTGTGGTTGCCAGCCTGATGGCTTTTTTAGTCGGTTCGTTCCTGAATGCTTACGTGATGAGTAAGATGAAACTCCGTAGCGGAGGACGTAACTTCTCTGTGCGTGCCATCTGGTCCACGGTCGTGGGGGAAACGGCAGATTCGCTGATATTCTTTCCGGTGGCGTTTGGTGGCATCATTGCGTGGCGTGAACTGCTGTTGATGATGTGCGTCCAGGTGGTGTTGAAATCGCTCTACGAGGTGCTGATACTTCCGGTCACCATTCGCGTGGTGCAGGCAATCAAACGAATAGACGGCAGCGATGTCTTTGATGAGGGAATCTCTTACAAGGTATGGAAGATTAGTGATATTTAAAAGGAATATGGATATGGTAAACAATGATGCGGCATTGGTCGTGTTCAGCGGCGGGCAGGACTCCACTACTTGCCTCTTCTGGGCGAAGCGTGAATTTAAAAAAGTGTATGCGCTGAGTTTTCTGTATGGGCAGAAACATCGGAAAGAAGTGGAACTGGCGCGTGAGATAGCCCGTAAGGCAGAGGTGGAGTTTGAGGTGATGGATGTCTCCTTCATCGGAAAGTTGGGACACAACTCATTGACCGATATCGGTATGGATATGGATCAGGAGAAGCCCGACAGCACTTTCCCAAATACGTTTGTACCGGGACGCAACCTGTTCTTCTTGAGCATCGCTGCCGTATATGCCCGCGAGCGCGGCATCAATCACATTGTGACAGGAGTGTCTCAAACGGACTTTAGCGGATATCCCGATTGCAGGGACGCTTTTATCAAGTCGCTGAACGTGACACTGAATCTGGCGATGGACGAACAATTCATTCTTCACACTCCCTTGATGTGGATTGACAAGGCAGAGACATGGGCGTTGGCGGATGAGCTGGGAGTGCTCGACCTGGTCCGTCATGAAACGCTCACCTGCTATAACGGCATTCCGGGTGACGGTTGCGGACACTGTCCGGCGTGTAAGTTGAGGCGTGAGGGATTAGAGAAATACCTGTCCTCCTTGTCCTCCCCGTTGATTTGACATTTGTGAAACTTAAAATGAATAGATAATATGGCGGAATTGAAAGACCAACTCTCCTTGCTGGGGAGAAAAACCGAATACAAACAAGATTACGCTCCCGAAGTATTGGAGGCGTTCGATAACAAACATCCTGAGAACGACTATTGGGTGCGCTTCAATTGTCCCGAGTTCACCAGTTTGTGTCCTATAACCGGACAACCCGACTTTGCGGAAATACGCATCTGCTACATTCCCGACATCAAGATGGTGGAGAGCAAGAGCCTGAAACTCTATCTTTTCAGCTTCCGTAACCACGGGGCCTTCCATGAAGATTGTATCAACATCATCCTGAAAGACCTTATCCGTCTGATGAATCCCAAGTACATCGAGGTGACCGGCATCTTCACTCCTCGTGGAGGCATTTCCATCTATCCATACGCCAACTACGGACGTCCCGGCACGAAGTTCGAGAAGATGGCGGAGCAGCGGTTGATGAATCGGGAGTGATGCCTCCTTCTAACTGTCCTGTTTTCAGCGATTAGTAATTCTGTTACATCTTCTGTCACTTTTGTTACATGGTATCAAAATTACTATTCCTTGTAATGTTTGTCTCAGTATTTTGTAGGCCGAATCCTTTCCTTTGCCGGTACAAACGAAAACAAAAGAATTCGAAAACTTTAAATGCAATGTACCATGAAAGGAAAAGTATTTGCTATGCTTGCCATCGGTTTCGTGTTGGCGGCAGAGACCTTCGCACAAGAGTCAAAGAATGATTCATTACGTGTGTTCCAATCATCTAAAAAGGAAGAAGCCAACCGCAATGTCATGCTCAATGCGGCCAGTGCCAACGGACCTCGTGAAATTTCCATCGGGTTGCCGGGCGGCGATGTGAATGTGCTTGAAAACGGGCTTCCCGTAGTGTATAACTCTAATCCTCATAATGTGAATACACATTGGCGTGGAGATAGCAGCCTGGGACATGTGGGGTTGTTGAAAATATCCGAGACTGCCATTGCTACCGGGAATATCGGTTATGCCGTCAATTCGTTTACACAGTTGGGTGAAAGTGACGGTTTTTTTAAAGGCACATTGAACTATAATACCAATCATTTCGGTAAGCAGCAGTTTGATCTGAACCTGAACGGAGACCTGGGAAACGGTTGGTATTATAGTGGAAGCGTTTACCAGAACTTTGACCCGGGAACATTCAAACTGCGTTTTGCCCAATATCAAGACCGTACACAGATTTATAAGGCGGCTCTTACCAAAAAGTATGACGAAGGCCGTGGACAGCTTTCCGTGATTTATCACTACAGCAACAGCCATTGGTTGAGCAATGCCACTACGGGGGCTCCTTTTATCTATGTAG
>NZ_JAICZW010000153.1 GCF_029057325.1 Bacteroides sp.
GCCTACTATTAAAACTTTTCAGATAAAAACTTCGATAAAAATGCAATTTCCACATTGCAATCTTCAATATTTCGTTCCATTAAAAGGTTTACCGAAAAAAATAACTACTTTTGCCGACAAATTTATTAGACTGGTATAAAAGTGGCAAGAAAGAGAAAAGAATTTCCCCTATTGGAGAAGGTAACAATTACAGATGTGGCTGCCGAAGGAAAAGCCATCGCAAAGGTAAATGATTTGGTTGTTTTTGTGCCATACGTTGTTCCTGGTGATGTCGTTGATTTGCAAATCAAAAGGAAGAAGCATCATTATGCGGAAGCCGAAGCGGTAAAGTTCCATGAGTATTCCTCCATAAGAGCCGTTCCGTTCTGTCAACATTACGGTGTATGCGGCGGTTGCAAATGGCAGGTCCTTCCATATTCCGAGCAAATCAGATACAAACAAAAGCAAGTGACCGACAACCTTACCCGTATCGGTAAGATTGAGCTTCCGGAAATATCTCCGATAATAGGTTCGGAGAAGATCCAATGCTATCGGAACAAACTGGAATATACTTTTTCCAACAAACGTTGGCTGACTACTGAGGAGGTGCGGCAGAATGTAGTGTATGAGCAGATGAATGCCGTGGGCTTCCATATTCCCAACGCATTTGACAAGGTGCTTGCTATCGAGAAGTGTTGGTTGCAAGATGATATTTCCAACCGCATACGTAACGCGATACGTGATTACGCATACGAACACGATTATTCGTTTATCAACCTGCGTACCCATGAAGGGATGTTGCGCAATATGATTGTGCGTACCTCCACTACTGGAGAACTGATGGTCATTCTCATTTGCAAGATTGAGAAAGAGGAAGAGATGGCATTGTTCAAGCAACTGTTGCAATATGTGGCAGATACATTTCCTGAGATTACTTCTCTTTTATATATTGTCAATAACAAATGCAACGATACCATTACTGACCTTGAAGTGAATACGTTCAAGGGAAAAGATTATATTTTTGAGGAGATGGAAGGGCTGCGCTTCAAGGTAGGTCCCAAATCTTTTTATCAGACCAACTCAGAACAGGCTTACACCCTTTATAAGGTGGCACGTAATTTTGCCGGACTGACCGGAAACGAACTGGTTTATGACCTCTACACCGGAACGGGGACCATTGCCAATTTTGTATCCGGACAAGCTCGTCAAGTCATCGGTATCGAATACGTGCCCGAAGCCATAGAAGATGCCAAAGTCAATGCTGAAATCAACGGCATAAAGAACACTCTCTTCTTTGCCGGAGACATGAAGGATATGCTGACGCAGGACTTTATCAACCAATATGGTCGTCCTGATGTCATCATCACCGATCCTCCCCGTGCCGGCATGCATCAGGACGTGATAGATGTGATTCTGTTTGCCGAGCCTAAGCGTATTGTTTACGTCAGCTGCAATCCTGCCACACAGGCACGTGATTTGCAGTTGCTTGATGCCAAATATAAGGTAAAGGCCGTGCAACCGGTGGATATGTTTCCGCACACCCACCACGTGGAAAACGTCGTGTTACTGGAACTCAAAGTCGAGGTTTAGCAATCATCATCATTAATTACTAACCGTTAATTACAGAAAACGTGTCAAGAGAGAATTTTGTGGCAAGAGCCCGCACGAAATATACAGACTATCTGGTGAAGGAACCGATGGAGCTGATGGAGTTTCTGGCAGCCAAGATGCCGGATGCAAGCCGCACGAAACTGAAGTCATTGCTCAGCAAACGGATTGTTTATGTGGATAGCGTCATTACCACCCAATACAATTTTCCGCTGAAACCGGGCATGAAGGTGCAAATCAGCCGTGAAAAGGGAAGGAAAGATTTCAACCACAAGCTGATAAAGATAGTATATGAGGATGCTTACCTCATCGTGATTGAGAAGATGCAAGGATTATTGTCCGTCAATACGGAGCGACAGAAGGAGCGTACTGCCTATACTATACTGAACGAATATGTGCAGCGTTCGGGCAAGCAGCACCATGTTTACATCGTCCATCGTCTGGATCGTGATACTTCAGGTCTGATGATGTTTGCCAAGGATGAAAAGACGCAGCACACCCTGCGCGACAACTGGCACAATATTGTGTTCGACCGTCGCTACGTGGCGGTTGTTGTAGGAGAGATGGAGAAAAATGCAGGTACCGTTTCTTCTTGGCTTACCGACCGCAAACTCTATGTCTATTCCAGCCCTACGGACGATGGTGGGAAAGAAGCCATCACGCATTATCGTACCATCAAGCGTGCCAACGGTTATTCACTGGTGGAATTGGACTTGGAAACCGGACGCAAAAATCAGATACGTGTACACATGCAGGACTTAGGACATCCCATCATTGGTGACGGGCGCTACGGATTGGAAGAGGTTAATCCGATAGGCAGACTGGCATTGCATGCTTTCAAACTCTGTTTCCGCCATCCTGTCACGGGTGAAAAGATGAATTTTGAAACGCCCTATCCGGGGGAGTTCAAGAGATTGCTCCTGAAGCACAACGGATAATGAGGAAACGTATATGAGACAAATAAAGGCTGATTCCCGCAATGTGGAGAATCAGCCTTTTGCTTATCCTTCTATGCGCTTAGTTATAATAAGCGGCATCTACAAACATCACGATTTCCCCGTCTAATTTTCCTTGAAGGTTGTGCTCGCGTATCCAGACGTTATCAAAGAAGAGGACATCTCCGCCACCATAGTTCATCTCCAGGTTTTCCATGTCGGCATCCATCCATTTCCAATAAAAGGTATAGGAGTTTTCCCGATATGGACGGTTCTCCCCATTCCGGTAATACTGGAATATCTCCCTGCCGCTGTAGTCTTGTGCAAACTTCAACAGATGCTTGCAAAAATCATTCTCTTCCGTAGTATATTCCTCTACCCATGTCTTGCCACATAACTTCTCATCACTGTTTCTCAAATAATCATCCGTATAATATTCGTCTCCACAGGAGGAAATGGTCATTGTCAATACACACAACAACAGCATCTTCACATAATTCAAAGTTTTCATAATTATTTTTTGCATTTAGTTCATACTTGGGAGCAAACATACGTAAAATCTCCGGAAAAGCCGAATAAAAAAGGAAGAAACAGAGTGTTTCGTGAGCAATATCAACGATATATTGATTAAATGGCATTATAATAAGGAACGAATATGAAACAATCACATCCCGCCTGGCTCACAGAATCTGTTCTTCCTCTTGATAAAAGGGGAGATACGTTTATTGGGATATTTTAAAACGCATTCTCCAACGTTTGGCTTCTTCATCCCAGTCGTGGCTGATGATTTTGAAAGTGCCGATTTCGGATGTGTTTTCCACATGGGTTCCGATGCAGAGGCATTCGTCATAATCGCCTACTTTTACGATGCGCACTGTTTCCGTGGCGTCATCGGGCAGGCGCTCTAAGTCGAATCGGCCTTTGGCTTCTTCTTGCGTGATGAACTCTGTGGTGATAGGCAAATGCCGGGCGATTACTTCATTCACCGCTTCTTCCAGTTTCCCGATTTCTTCTGTTGTGGGACAAGCGGCAAGCCGATAGTCCAATTTACTCTTTTTGCGTTCAATATGTGCTGATATGGAGCGTCCGCAACCGAAAAGTCTAATCATGGTTTGATTGATGATATGTTCGGTGGTATGCATTGGGGCGATTGATGCGTCCTGAAATTTGGCACTTGGCTTATTGATTTCTATATCTGTATTCATAGGTATTATGTATTCTATGAGTAGTTTATTAATGTTTTGCAAAAATAGGGATTATAGATGAGATAATGACATGTTTCGGGCAGTAATAGAGAAAAAGGTAGAATCGTACCTTCCTGATGCACTCTCTTTCACGTTTCTGAAAGCAAGGAGGTGTGTCAAAACGAAAAGGAACCGACATAATGATAGATTTTAGGTACGGATTACAGGATTTCACGGATTAATAAAGAATAAAACCGTGTAAATCCGTGTAATCCGTGCCTAAAAGAAAGTGAAATGCATGTTTTGACACACCTCCAAATGCCTGATTGAATGTGGTTCATGATTTTATTCAATGAAATTACGGATTCGGCTTGCCGGATTCAGCGGTGTCTGGTCGGACAACACCAGTGACTTGACCATGTGCAGCGTTCCTTGCTTGTATTTCTGAAAATGTTCCGAGGCGATGTGTTTCTCGTAAGCCTCCTTGCTGGCGTATGTCTCGAGGATAGTCACCATGCAGGGATTCTCTTTTTCGCTGACAGCGTACATGGTCAGTACGCCCGGTTCGGTGCGCAGGGAGATTTCGCCCACTTCGACGGCGTATTTCAGGTACTCGTCCAGATGTTGCGGATAAACTTCAATCTTCGACAGGCGTACGATTCCGTCGGAAGACATCGGTTGCTTGGCGCACATTCCCGGTTGCGTATTGCACGACGATAAAAGGGGGAGAAGCAAAATTGTCAGTATTGATTTTCTCATCTTCATTTATTGTTTTGGATTTATTGGGCGTTATTTGTCAATCTGGCTCTCCGTAAACACATCCGCACGATGTCCCATGAGGTCTATTCTTGCGTATTCCTTGTCAAATTCCTCCATTTCCCAAACCGAAAGCCGGACAGTGGCGGCACCCAGAAAATCATCCAGATGGTTGGGATTGGTCGTACCGGGTATCGGAGCTATCCACGGCTTGCGCGAGAGCATCCACACGAGGGCAAATATCATCTCTTTCTTTTCATATTTGCCACCGTAATAGCCCACCATGGGCAGGCATCCGAGACCGATTGCCGATACGTCCAGTCCGCGTAGGTTGCGGTATTCCATCGGCTTGTCCTTCCTGTTATCATCGGACAAACCGTTATTTTCTGATGTGGATGTCCGTGCAAATGCCTTCGACAGTCCCGTCCATTCTCCGGCAGCCAACAAGATTGCAACCGACGACCTCGTTAAAAAACTTCTTCTATCCATCATTGTATGCCTTTATTGTTTTCCTTATATATACAGAACAACCCACGCAGGATTTCAATTTCATTGTCCTCCAATCGCATCTCCGGCTTTTCCGTTTTAGCTTCCGTCTGTATGCCTATGTCGTTTTGCTCTTGAAACAGCCGTATGACTTCACAGGGCAAAACATGATAACGTCCGGCAATGAAACAAACGGCCTCGTCACGATACAGCTCTTCGGGGAATTCCATATCATCGTTCATCATCCTTTATAGTTTTGATGTCGCAAAGTTAAGGTGAAGCAGAAATGTCGATGTGACAATAAGTGGGATGTTCATACCCGTTTTACTGATTTTTGTGTGTCCGCTTTTCGTTTGTTGGCAGGAAATGGAGTATCTTTGCACTTGTCATTCAAACGGCTACAAGTTTATGAGCAAGGTGTTGAAAGTAAAAAACGTAAGCGATTACAGCGGTTATCATGGACAGGCGGACAGACATCCGTTAGTCAGTGTCATCGACTATGCCGAGATATCGCCCATCCGTCACAGCCTGAATAATTATGGCGTGTACGGGATGTTCATGCACGAACATTTGCCGGTGGAACTAACTTACGGTTGCGGCAAGTACGACTATAAAAGCGGTACGCTTATCTGTGTGGCTCCCGGACAGATAGGCGGCAAGGAGGATAATGGCGAACGGATAGATTTGGACGGATGGGCATTGCTCTTCCATCCGGACTTGCTGTGCGGCACCCCGCTTGAAAAAACCATCAAGGAGTGTACGTTCTTTGACTACCACATCAATGAAGCCCTGCATCTGACGGACGAGGAACGGGATGTCTTTGTGTCGCTGATGCGGCAGATAAAGAATGAGCTGGCAAACCACCGCGATGCCTTCCAAGACCGTATCATCGTGGAATACATCGGCCTGCTGCTCAACTATTGTATGCGTTTCTATAATCGGCAGTTCATCACACGCAAGTTGGAGAATTCGGATGTCCTGATGAAATTCAACGCCTTGTTGCGCGACTACTTCGAGGAGAAACGGCAGCTTTCCTTAGGCCTGCCCACCGTCCAGTACTGCGCCGACAAACTTTGCATGTCGCCCAACTATTTCGGTGACCTGATAAAAAAAGCCACAGGCGACACGGCAAGCAACCACATCCGTCAATACATCATCCGGCTGGCAAAGAATGAACTCGCCGCAGGTGCCACCGTCGCACAAGTGGCTTACGGATTAGGATTTGAATATCCCCAGCACTTCAGCCGCATGTTCAAGAAGCAGACGGGGCATGCACCTAAAGATTTTCGGGAATGGGGTTGAGCACCGAATCGTTCGCATCGAAGTTGCGTCAGAACCCGAAATGGAAATTCAGATAGGCGGAGTAACGATTAGCCATCTCATGAGCCATCGGCCAACTTATTCTGAAATTTGGAGCGATTTTTATGTATTTTCCTACTTTGAATTGCGCTCCGAAGATGGCGGTTCGCTCATCATTGGTCTTGTTCCAATCTTTTTTTGAATATAAGCCGTCGGTCCTGACATATAGGTCTGTCACCTCAGACATCCCGACAGACGCATATACTGAATATCCGTATTGGTCGGCTCCATCTTCGTATGCCGTGTTCCGCATGAAATTGTATTCGGCTCCTATCGCAAATCGGGCGCACTTGTAACCTACGAATGCGGCCACATTCATCCTATCTTTTTTATCTTTATCCCCGCTTTCGTTGAGGCCTGTATAGATGCGGAATTGAAAATTTCTCAGGGGGGTGAGTGTTACTCCTAAGCCGTAATTCAGGCCATCGTTTATTTGTACCTTTTTATACCCCTCTCCATTTACCATCATCGCATCTACAGCTCCCCAATCTGCAAATTTGTAGGCGACCGAGATACCCAAATCGGCACTGCTGCCAAGGTTGTATAAGTCTTGAAAGGATTTCATGATATAGCGATATCCCCAGAATCTTTCTTGTTGGTTGAACTGCGTTGTAGGAATAAGGCCCCCGTTTAATGTCAGATTGCCTTGTTCCCATGATACCATTGCATTCTTGATATAGACAATCCGATGATAATCAGAAACATCATTCGATTTCCCAATATCTATGATGGCTTTTGCCGAAAAGCCATTGCGCAGTTGATACTCGTATCCCAGATAGCTGCGTTCCAGCTCAAAGCCCCGGTCATCATTCTCTTTTCCGAATCCGGTATGAAAATTCCCGAATACCTGTATAAGTGCTTTCCCCTTAGGCTTCTCTATTTCAGCATCCTGTGCCTGTGCGGTCGTAATGACACCGGCTATTATAAGACTTGCAAAAATTATTCTTTTATTCATTGGCATAGCTGTATTTGATTCCGTTTGACGGATGGACTTTCCGTACGCCTATCTTGTTGACGTCGGTTACAAAGAAAGCACGTTCATGTTACATAATTATTGCATTCGTAATAAGAACCTGTTAAGGCGTTATCGGGCCACTTGCGTTTGAAAGATGCTGTGCAAGTGGTTTAAATGTACTATTCTGCACAGTAAAACAATAACGGATACGCAGTAAAAACCGTTTTCATTCCTCTTAAACTTCATCTCGCGTGCTGAGATATACATCTCGCGGCACGAGATATATATCCCGGCGGCTGAGATGTATATCTCAGCACGCGAGATGAAGTTTTTCTTTAGTGTGAAACGTTTTTATCTGCCGGGAAAGAGGTTTTGGTGACCCGATTGTTCTCTTCTCATGTAGGGGAGGATGAGGGTAGGCTGTTCATTGTTGCCGCAACGGCGGCATAAAAAAAGAGAGTGTGTCAATATGCCCGGACAGCATACAGATGACACACCCTCTTTTCAGGATACGTTTTTATTTCTATTTATTTCTTTACTCTGAGCACGCGGATGCCTGTCCACTTGTTGTTGTCTTTCAGCATTTGGGAAAGGGCCGATTTAGAGACAACCACTTTTCCTTCGGTGGAGGAAGCGTGTACTATCGTAAGTTTGTCATCGGCATAGAAGGCGATTCCTATATGGGATACGTCCAATCCGGGAGTATTGGTCGTAAAGGCGATGATGTCACCGTTCTTAATCCAGGGAAGGCCGGCAACGGGAAGTTTGGCTTTGGGCAGGTAGTGGATGCTTTTGCCGGACAAAGCCTGCTCTATCTGTTTCATCTTTGCCACGTTCTCCGGCGAGTTGGCCAGTTGCTTGTACTGTTCGGGGTGGGAGGACATGTAAGAGATGGAGAGCTTTTCCGTGTCGGGGCTCATCGTTGCTGTTACGTCTTGGAGGAAGCCGTTGCGTACGCCGTTGTTTATCCAGTCGGCAATGTAGTGCAGGCGTGAGGTATATCCGTCGATTTTACCGTCGCGATAGCGGACTTTCACCAGGTTTTCAGCAAAAACGCTTTCCGAAATATCGCCGTTTTCCATCTTCGGGGTGAGCGTTTCTGCCAGCACGTATTCTACTAATGTGGTGCAATCCATTTCATCGCAGTTGATAACCAGTTCTTCCGGTCCGTCGGCCTCCAGTGTATGGGCCACGTAGGGAACGTCCAGATACTTTATTCCGTTGCTCAGCATTTCTTTTCCATCTTGGGCGGAGATGGAAGTTGCCAAGGTTGCAGCACAAAAGGTGCTGAACAAAAATTTAGTCATTGCTTTCATTTTCTTTCTTTTATTTGATTATTATTATTTTGCTTCGCTTGCTTCGTTTCAGAACGAAAAAAAGGATGCAGCAAAGTTACTACATCCTTTTCATATAAAGTTTCATCAAATGGGATTATTTTCTTAACGGGCTTCTAATATTTCCGAATTAGCTGTTTATAATCCTCTTTTTTGTCGGATGGAACAAAGGTGAAACCATATTTATTACATAAGTTGGCGGTGGTTTCCACCGATGTTATTGCTCCGGAAAGGAGAGTCCTTCGCGCAACCACTTCTCCAGTTCGCCGGTCCATTGGCGCTTGTAGGTGAAGCTGTCGCGGAAGCCCCATCCGTGTCCGCCGGTGGGATAGACGTGTAGTGTGGCAGGTACATTCTGTCCGCGCAGGGCAAGGAAATAGTTGATGCTGTTGACAGGCGGTACGGTAGTGTCGTCGGCCGACAGCATGAGGAAGGCTTGCGGTGTTCGGGAAGATACCTGCCGCTCGAGCGAGTATTTCTGTTCCAGTTCGGCAGAAGGCGTTTCTCCGATGAGGTTCTTGCGCGAACCACCGTGGGTGACACCCTTCTGCATGGAGATGACCGGATAGAACAATATCTGAAAATCGGGACGGGTAGCGTCGCTGCCGCAGAGCGTGGCAAGGGAAGCCGCCAAGTGCCCGCCTGCGGATGCGCCCATGATGCCGATGCGGCGGGGGTTGACGTTCCACTCTTTGGCATACTTGCGCATCAGGCGGATGGCCTGTTCGGCATCCGACAAGGGAACCTCGTTGTGGCCGTTCGGCATGCGGTACTTCAGCACCGCGTACGTGATGCCTTGTGTCGTAAACCACGCTGCCATATCATGTCCTTCGTGGCCCATGGCGAGGAGGGCGTACCCGCCTCCGGGACACATGATGACAGCCATGCCGTTGGGCTTTGCCGGGCGATAGACAGTCAGGGTAGGGCAGGCTACGTTGGCAACGCGCCCGCCTTCCAACTCTTCCTGTTCGCCGGTCAGCCCGTTGGTATTGGGCGCTCCGTCGGGCCACAACGGCAGCTCGACGGAATCCTGTGCTGATAACATCATTGTTATAAATAATAGAGGTAAGAATAAAATCTTTTTCATGATTGTTCGCATTAACTCTTCTTGGAAATTATTTCGTCTTTAAGGAAGCCTTGATGAAGTAAACAATCAGCAGGGCGTAAGCACCCAGTGCCAGCACTTCGGACCAGGTGTTCTGCAACCAGGCGTCGTTCACGAGGTTGATGCCTCCGAAGCGCATGGCGGCACTCACCACACCCATCAACGCACCGCCGGCAATGAAGCCGGAAGCGAGCAATGTTCCCTTTTCGCCACGTTCGGCATTGAGGACGGCATCCTTGCTGCGGGTGGTCACATACCAGTTGATGGCACCACCCACCACCAACGGAACGTTCAGCTCCAAGGGGATGAACATACCCAACGCGAATGCCAGTGCCGGAATTTTGCAATAGTTCAGAATGATGGCAAGCACCGCACCGATGCCGTAGAGCAGCCAGGGAGCGCCTACACCGTTCATCAGCGGTTCGATGACGGCCGCCATGGCGTTGGCTTGCGGGGCGGCAAGCTGTCCGCTGGTGAAGCCGTATGTCTTGTTCAGGATAATCATGACACCTCCCACGGTAGCGGCGGAGACAAACGTTCCGAGGAATTTCCAAGTTTCCTGCTTGGCGGGTGTGGTGCCCAGCCAATAGCCGATTTTCAGGTCGGTGATGAAGCCTCCTGCCATGGAGAGGGCGGTGCAGACCACGCCACCCATGACCAATGCCGCCACCATGCCGCCGGGGCCTTTCAGACCGACAGCCACCATTACTACGGAAGCGAGAATCAGGGTCATCAGCGTCATGCCGGAAACGGGGTTGGTGCCCACAATCGCGATGGCGTTGGCTGCCACGGTCGTAAACAGGAAAGCGATGCCTGCCACGAGCAGGATGGCGACCGCCGTGTGCAGCAGGTTGCCCTGCATCACGTCGAAGTATAAGAAAAGAACCACCAGCAGCAATGTGACGATGGAGCCTATGGCGATAATCTTCATGGAGATGTCGCGTTGCGTGCGTTTCACGTCCGCTGCCACGCTCGATTTTCCTCCCATCTCTTTGGCGGCCAGCCCAACGGCGCTCTTGATGATGCCCCACGACTTGAAGATGCCGATGATGCCCGCCATGGCGATGCCGCCGATGCCGATGCTTTTGGCGTAATACTTGAAGATTTCTTCAGGAGCCATCGCGCCTACGGTAGCCGTGATTTCCGGGTTCCATTGGTTCAATACCGAATCGCCCCATATCAGTGACATGAGAGGTATGATAATCCACCAGACTGCCAGCGAACCGGCGCAGATGATGGAGGCGTATTTCAGTCCCACGATGTAGCCCAAACCGAGCACGGCGGCACCTGTATTCACTTTGAACACCAGTTTCGCCTTTTCGGCAACCATCTCGCCGAATCCGCATACACGGGTGGTGAAGTTCTCGTTCCACCAGCCGAAGGTGGCCACGATGAAGTCGTAGAAACCACCGATGATGCCCGCCATCAGCAGCGGCTTCGCCTGGTTGCCGCCTTTCTCGCCTGAGACGAGCACCTGCGTCGTGGCGGTCGCTTCGGGGAAAGGATACTTGCCGTGCATGTCGCTCACAAAGTATTTGCGGAAGGGGATAAGGAACAGGATGCCCAGTACGCCTCCCAGCAAGGAGCTGATGAACACTTGCGCAAAGGTTACGGTAATCTCTTGCGGGTAGGTCTCCTGAAGGATGTAGAGTGCGGGAAGGGTGAAGATGGCACCTGCCACAATGACACCCGAACTGGCGCCGATGGATTGGATGATGACGTTTTCGCCCAACGCGTTTTTGCGCTTGGCGGCACCCGATACGCCGACGGCGATGATGGCGATGGGGATGGCGGCTTCAAACACCTGTCCTACCTTCAGCCCCAGATAGGCGGCGGCAGCCGAAAAGAGGACGGCCATCAGGATGCCCCACGTCACCGACCAGGCGTTTACTTCTGGATACTTCTTTTCCGGGCTCATCAGCGGGTTATACACTTCTCCCGGTTTCAATTCGCGGAACGCGTTTTCCGGCAATCCGGTCATCGGTTCTTCTGCTTGTTTCATAGGTCTTTTATTTTTTTATGTTTATAATTGTTGTTCTGATTCCGTTATAGGCTTCAAAGAAAGCAAAAAAAAAGGAGAATTGAAAAATTCTCCTTCATTCAGTTGCTATAAACGAACTATTTGCTGTCTTTTGCAGTCATTTCCCCTTCAATGAACAGCCTCATCATTTCGGTTTTCGCGTTGGTGCGTAGGGTGATGGACTTCTTGAAGTGTCCGGGATATCTGCCTTCGCCGTTGTAGGTCACCTTTACGGTTCCCGTCTTTCCCGGAAGAATGGGCTCTTGTGTATATTCGGGCACCGTACATCCGCAGGATGCCACTGCCTGATGAATCACCAGCGGTCCGTCGCCCACATTGGTGAACTTGAACGTGTAGGTCACCACCGGTTTGCTTTCGGAGAATGTGCCGAAGTTGTGGGTGGTTTTCTCAAACTTGATGTCTGCCTTTCCTTGTGCGTTCGCATATCCGATGCTCATTATCAGCAGCATCATATAAAAAACGATTTTCTTCATCTTTCTTTTTTTTATGTTTCAACGGCTGCAAAGGTAATTCTTTTTCATAAAAATAGTGTCTGTGACGTGCGAAATAGTATTAAATTTGCGCTGCATAACAAAAAAGTCTATGAAGAAAGAAACCATACGTATCGAGAACCTCTCCATCGGCTATCCCGCCAAAGCGGGGATGAAGGTCGTGGCAAACGGCATCTGTGCCGGAATCAACAGTGGCGAACTGACCTGCCTGTTGGGTGCCAACGGAGTGGGGAAGTCCACGCTGCTCCGCACCTTGTCCGCTTTCCAGCCCAAGCTGAACGGAAAGATATTCATCCGGGAAAAAGAGATTGGCGACTATACCGACAAACAATTGTCGCGTGTCATCAGCGTGGTGCTGACCGAACGATGTGATGTCCGCAATATGTCCGTGACAGAGTTGGTGGGGTTGGGACGCATCCCCTATACCGGTTTTTGGGGCACGTTGTCGAAGGAGGACAAAGCTGTGGTGGACGACTCCATTGCGTTGGTGGGCATTTCACACCTGGCACAGCGGATGGCGCACACCTTGAGCGACGGTGAACGGCAGAAGGTGATGATAGCCAAAGCGCTTGCCCAAGAGACTCCGGTCATTTTCCTGGATGAGCCGACGGCTTTTCTCGATTATCCCAGCAAGGTGGAGATGATGCAACTGCTTCATCGGCTCAGCCGGCAGACGGACAAGACTATTTTTCTTTCTACACACGACCTGGAGCTGGCGTTGCAGATAGCCGACAAACTTTGGCTGATGGACAAGGTGAACGGGGTGACTATCGGTACTCCCGAGGACCTTTCGCTGAACGGCAGCCTTGCCCGCTTCTTCAGCCGCAAGGGCATTGCGTTCGATAGAGAGACGGGGCTGTTCCGGGTGGTAAATGAGTGTACCGTCCGAATACACCTCGCGGGGAGCGGGCCTGCATACGCCATGGTGAGCAAGGCGTTGCATCGGAACGGCATCCTGGCCGGTAGGGAGGTGGAGTCGGAGACCTGCATTGAGATAGAAGAAACGGAGGAGGGCGTTGGCCTGCTGATCCGTTGTGCAGGCAAGAAGCCGATGAGGCTGCAAAGCATTGAAGAGTTGCTGGAGAGGGTGGTGGAAAATATCGGAGCAGATGCCCTTCCCTGTCTTCCTTCTGTCTGACCCGAAAATCATAAATGTTTACACGGAAAAATCCATGCCCGAAAACTCCGTCGCCTTCTGCTCTTCTTGTCCGCGCCTTGTCTGCTCCATAGTTTCTTCGGTGTTTCTTCGGACGTTCTTCGGACATTCTTCGGTCCTAGGGAGTGGAGTTTGTCCGAAGAACGTCCGAAGCCGAATAGGCCCTGGTAGGGGTAGGATAGGGAGCGGATTAGCAGGAAAGAAGAGGAGAGTGGGGACGGGAGCTTTTTGGCCGCGACCTGCCTTCTGCGGGAGGTGAATGAAAAACTTTTTACATTCAGGGGGAATGGAACACCTGTCTTATTGGTAATACCTTTCCGCTTCCTTTAATGTTTCAGGCTTTCCGACATCGAACCAGCGCACCCCTTGCAACGGGTAGCCCTGTATGTGCGCTTTTTCGCACACGGACAGGTAGAAGGGGATGATGGAGAATTTTCCGGTCCATTGTTCGTTGTCGAAATGGCGGAAGAGGGAAGGGGAGATGACGTGGATGCCGCTGAATGCCAACTCCTGAAAGGCTCCTTCCCGGTAGTCGAGACCTTGTGGCTTTATTTCGCCGGTAGATTTGTTGAGCCAGCCGTGGAGGCGGTAGTTTCCGTCGAAAAGAAGATAGCGGGAAGTCTGGCGTTCGCTGACGAGCAGGGTCGCTTCCGCACCGCTTTCCTGATGGTGGCGATAGAGGGCGGCAAGGTCTGTTTCGGAGAGGATGTCTGCATTATGGACAAGGAAAGGCTCGTCCCCGTCTAAAAAAGGACGTGCTTTCTTGATGCCTCCTCCGGTGTCGAGCAACATATCCCGTTCGTCGCTGATGTGGATATTCGTGCCGAAGTTGTTGTTCGTGCGGAGGAAGTCGATAATCTGTTCCCCGAAGTGGTGTACGTTGACGGTGATGTCGTTGAACCCCGCCTCTTTCAGTTGCAGTATCACCCGCTCCAGCATCGGCTTTCCGCCTACAGGGACGAGTGCTTTGGGCATGTTGTCCGTCAAAGGACGCAGCCGGGTGCCCAGGCCGGCTGCAAATATCATGGCTTTCATTTATTTTGCAGAAAACGTTTGTTCAATATTCTGTTCGCGGTGAATCAGGTTTACTTGTACGCCGAACTTCTTGTTCAGATGTTCCGCCAGATGCTGTGCCGAATAGACGGAACGGTGTTGCCCGCCCGTGCAGCCGAAGCAGACGGAGAGATTGGTGAATCCACGCTCCATATATCGTTTGACGGAAGCATCCACCAAGGCGTATGCGTGTTCAAGGAAGGTGGCGATTTCCCCGTCCTCTTCCAGGAAGCGGATGACGGGTTCGTCCAGTCCGGTGAAAGGCTTGTAACGGTCGTACTTTCCGGGATTGTTCACGGCGCGGCAGTCGAACACGAAACCTCCTCCGTTGCCGGTCGAGTCTTCGGGAATGCCTTTTTTGTAGGCGAAGCTGGTGACCTTCACTACGAGTTTTCGTTTTTGCAAATCGTCCGTGAACTGCTTCAGTTCAGTCAGTTCCTGCAACACCCGGCAAAGGTAAGGGTATTCGGGGTAAGGTTCCTGAAGCAGTTGGCGCAGGTTTTCGATGGCGAAGGGGACGCTCTGGATGAAGTGCGGCTTCTTTTCGAAATAGCCCCTGAAACCGTAAGCGCCCAATACCTGCATCGTGCGGAACAATACGAAATGGCGGAGTTGGGCATAGAAGTAGGCTTCATCGACAGGTTGGTATTTACGTAGGGCATCTATGTACTCTTTCAGGAGTTCCTTGCGCAGGCTGTCGGAATAGTTTGCTTTCGCTTGCCACAAGAAGGAGGCCACGTCGTAGTAAACCGGCCCTTTTCGTCCACCTTGGAAGTCGATGAACCAGGGCTCTCCGTCTTTTATCATCACGTTGCGGCTCTGGAAGTCGCGGTACATGAAAGTGGCCGAACTGCTTCGGAGCAATACGTCGGCCATCTTCTGGAAATCGTCTTCCAGACGGTTTTCCTGAAAATCCAGCCCCGTTGCCTTGAGGAAACAATATTTGAAGTAATTCAAATCCCATAGGATGGAACGGCTGTTGAACTCTGCCTGCGGATAGCAATAGGAAAAGTCCATTCCGTCGGCACCGGCAAACTGGATGGCGGGCAACAGGCGGATGGTTTTGCGTAGCAACTGTTTCTCTTCTTCACCGAAGACGCTTGTCTTGCGTCCCTTTTCGATGGCGTTGAACAGCAGCACGTCGCCCAAATCTTCCTGCAAATAGTACATGTCATCTTCAGAGCGGATAAACACCTGCGGCACAGGCAGTCCTTTTTGACGGAAATGGTCTGCCATATAGAGAAAGGCGCGGTTCTCTTCCATGGATTCACCGCTTACTCCAATCAGTGTGGGAGTTCCGATGAGCCGGAAGTAACGGCGGTTGGAGCCGGATGAAGGCAGTTCGTCTATTTGTTCCGGTTCGTGTCCGGTATGTGCGATGTAGAGCTTCTTTAGTTCTTCAAGTATCATAATTGTATCTTTTGTTTTGGCGGCTAAGTTAGGGCTTTTGTCTGAAATATGCTTCTCTTTGCAGAGAAAAATGGAGGCTTCCTGCGGTTCTTTACGAGAGTTGAAGGAGTTATCACTTCGCTTCGTTAGAAGTTAAAGGAGTTAAAGCCGATACCTTTGTGCATAATGCCGTTGCAGGAGCATTGACTTTAACTCCTAAGCCGACTTGTCAGCTGACTACTCCTTCTTCTGCTAATTTCTTTAACTCCTGTAAATGAATAAAACGTGGGTTTGCCGCCTTTTGGACTGCATGATTTTCTTTGTTTAGGGACATAAATGTGTTAACAAGAGCGTATTCCTATTAAACCGTGTTATAAAATCGGTCGTTATGCTCCCGGATTTTGGAGATTTCGGGAAAGTCTGTATATTTGCATTGTGTTTTTCATAGTATTAGATTTAAGGTTAACAAGAAAGATTGGCTGTCTGGGATAGATAGCCTTTTTTTTGCACCTAATTGATGTGTTGCTACTCCGCAAAAATATCAGCTGCCCCGGAAAGATTGTCAACCAAAAATGTGGGTCAGCGGATATTTCCGGTTGGTCATCCTTTCTTTTACATTATATTTTTTACCTTTGTGGCATGAAACCCGATC
>NZ_JAICZW010000154.1 GCF_029057325.1 Bacteroides sp.
AATCCGTGTAATCCGTGCCTAAAAGAAAGTGAAATGCATGTTTTGACACATCTACGTTTTTCGCTGCGTGCTATAGCTTCTTTTTGAGTGCCTTCACCCAAATCCGATATCCCTCTTCATTCAGGTGCAGCCCGTCGGTGGTCAGCTCTTTGCGCAACACGTTCGTGCCTTTCTCTGTGAACAGGGGGAAGAGGTTGATGAAATCGATACCTTCCTCTTTCGCTATTGCTTCCAGTCGGGCGTTGATTTCGGGAACTATGCCGGTTTTCCCGGTCAGTCTTTTGTAACGCCCGAAGCTCTCGTTGAAGGGGAGCAGGCTTTGCAGGTAGAGTCTCGTGTCTGGCGATTCGCGGCGGATGCGTTCCACGGTCAGGCGAATCATCTGTGCGATGCTGTCTGCCGTCAGGTCGTGGGAGATGTCGTTGACACCGATGAGCAGGAAGAGCTTCGCGGGGTGTCCGGGAAGTATCTGGTGCAGGCGGTCATAGACTCCCATCACCTCGTCGCCGATGATGCCGCGGTTGACCACGTTCTTCTTGCCGAGGCGTTGGCTCCAGTCTCCGCCGCCTTCGGTCAGGCTGTTGCCCAGCATCACGATGTCTTTGTCCGTAAGGGCGGGCTCGTCCATGAATTGCAGGAAGCGGCGGTAGTAGTGCTCCGTATAGGTGCGCGGCACGGGACGGATGGAAGCCGCCACCGCATTGGCTACCAGCGAGCGCAGGCGCACCACGCTATGACCGTCCTCCGGATGCACGGCGTTGATGAGCAGGATGACGGAGGTGTCGTTGTCGGGGTCGATGACGATGGATGTGCCCGTATAGCCAGTGTGGCTGTAGGTGTTCGGGCCGAACAGGTCACCGTTGTTCGAGGCGTATGCCGTGAAGCAATCCCATCCAAGCGTGCGGCCCAGTCCGGCAGTGGCGCGGGGCACGGTACGCATGGCCTGCACACCAAGCGGACTGAGGATGCGCCGGCCGTTCCATTCGCCTCCGTTCTGCAGGGCGGCGCAAAGGAGGGCGATGTCGTCGGCGCAAGAGAACACGCCGGCATTGCCGCTGATGCCTCCGTTCATGATGCGTGCCAGCGGGTCGTGTACTTGTCCGCAAAGCACTTGGCCGTCGGGCTGTTTTTCGGTGGGGGCGATGTTGGTTAATTGAGAATTGAGAATTGAAAATTGAGAATTGCCTCCTTGTGGCCTTGTTTCCTTGTCTTTTTGTCTTCTCGTTTTCTCGTCAACTATAGTAATCCATTTTCCCTCTTTGTCGCGGTGGCAGGGGAGGTAGTCGGTGTGGCTCATGCCCAATACATCGAAGATGTTTTCGCGGGCGAAGTCGCGCAAGGATTGTCCGCTGACCGTTTCGATGATGTGCTGCAAGGTGATGAAGTTGAGGCAGCTGTATTGGAAGTCGGTCTGCGGCTTGAAGTCGCGTTTGCAGGTGGCGATGTATTCCATCAGTCCGTCGGGATTGGGCGAGCCGTATTTTTTCTCCAGTTCGGCGACCGGCGCGTAGGGCGGCAGGCCGGAAGTGTGTGTCATCAGGTCGGCGATGCGGATGGTCTTCTGCTCTTTGCCGTCTTCGCTCTCCCAGTTCTTGAATCCGGGGATGTAGAGGCTGACGGGGTCGAGCATCCGTATCTTGCCCCGTTCGGCAAGTATCATCGCGCATACGGCGGTTGACATGGACTTGCTGCACGAGGCCATATCGAAGATGGTGCCTGTAGTCATCGGCTCGGTGTTGGGATAGACCCGTTTGTTGCCGTAGGCTTTCAGGTATGCCATCTTTCCGTGGCGCACCACGGCAAGCACGGCGCCGGGAATATCTTTGTTGGCAATCGCTTTCTCAATGGCTTCGTCGGCGTACATCAGCTGGCGGGAATCCATGCCTACTTGTTCGGGAGCGACACGTTGCAGAGGCTGTGCCGTGAGGTTGAGACACAGAAACAATAGCCCCACCCCCAGCCCCTCCCCCATAGGGAGGGGAGAAAGGATGGATTTCTTTATGGAATTGAATAAAGTGGTAATTTTCATTGTTATGGATTTATTGGAGTGTGAGTGTTTATTTCTCGGACTTTTCTGTCCCCCTCCCTACGGGGGAGGGGTTAGGGGAGAGGCTCTCCACCGCTTTCTTCACCGACCCGTGCATCAGCAGCAGTGCTTTCGCCTTGCCGTAGTCCAGGCCGAGCTCTTCGACAATCATTCGCGTGCCTCGGTCTATCAACTTCTTGTTGCTGAGCTGCATATTCACCATCTTGTTGCCTTTCACGCGGCCCAGCTGTATCATGACGGAGGTGGTAATCATGTTCAGAATCATCTTCTGTCCCGTACCGGACTTCATGCGCGAGCTTCCCGTTACATATTCCGGCCCTACCACCATTTCGATGGCTACATCGGCCTCTGCGGCCATGGGCGAATCGGGATTGCTGGTGATGCATCCGGTCAGGATGCCGTGTTCGCGCGCTTCGTGCATGGCACCGATGACGTAGGGGGTGGTTCCCGATGCCGCAATGCCGATGACGGTGTCCTTGTCGGTGATGTTGCGTTCAGTCAGTTCTTCCCAGCCGCGATGGATGTCGTCTTCCGCATTCTCCACCGGATTGCGCAGGGCGGTGTCACCTCCGGCAATCAGGCCGATGACCAGTGTGGGCGGCATGCCGAATGTGGGCGGTATCTCCGATGCGTCGAGCACCCCGAGGCGTCCGCTGGTGCCTGCGCCCATGTAGAAGATGCGTCCGCCTTGTTTCATGCGGGGCACGATTTGTGTGACCAGTTTCTCGATTTGCGGGATTGCCTTCTGTACGGCAAGTGCCACTTTTTGATCTTCCGTGTTGATGTCTTCCAGGATTTCACGGACCGACTTCTTCTCCAAGTCGTTGTAGAGCGAAGGTTGCTCTGAGATTTTTATGAATGACATGAAATGAAATTAAATTAAATTAAAAACAGCCTCTACCCCGACCCCTTCCCCGTAGGGAGGGAAGTAGGGATTAGCGTTGTTATTGATTTTTTTTATTGTTCTTTTCTTTTAGTACCGGAACTATCTCTATCCCCCCTCCCTACGGGGGAGGGGTTAGGGGAGCGGCTCGAGCGCCTGATGATACCTCACCAGCCCTTCCATCGGGCTCTTGATAACCGTCCCCAATTGGATGACTGTCTCCCGGGTGGCTTCTGCCAGCACCTCTTTGTAATAGAAGGCTATGGAGCCGATGAAATGCACCTTGCTCTGCTGATAGCCTTCGTACTGCATCACGTTGCGTTTGAGGAATGCCTTGAAGCTGTTCAACACTAGTGCATGTACGCAAGGCTCGTCCAGGTTCTCGGCAAGGAAGGGGGAGAGGCTTGCCAAGAATCGGTTGGGGAACGGCTTGCGATAGACACGGTCGATGATGTCGGCGGGTGTCAGGTCGAATTGTTTGAGAAACTTTTCTTTCAGTTCGGGTGTCATCTGGTTTTTCAGGATATCGCCCACCAACAGTTTGCCCAGACATGCGCCGCTGCCTTCGTCGCCCAGGATGAAGCCCAGCGGAGATACGTTGCTGACGATGTTTTCTCCGTCGTAGTAGCATGAGTTGGAGCCTGTTCCCATGATGCAGGCGATGCCTGCTTCGTGTCCGCAAAGGCCGCGTGCGGCAGCCAGCATATCGGTATTGACCTCTATCGGGCCTTTCACTTTCAGATGTTTGGTAATGGCACGGTGCACCATTGCTATCTTGTCCGGGAAACCGCATCCTGCACCGTAGAAGTACACGGCATCCGGTTCGTTCGCTTTCAGTTGTGGCAGTAGCGAAGTCGCTATTTCATCGCTGATTTCCTCTTCCGACTGGAAAAAAGGATTGGTTCCTTTGGTGGATATCTGCTGGAGGATTACTCCGTTCTCTACAACACACCAATCGGTTTTTGTAGAGCCGCTGTCTGCTATTAGAATCATAACTTTAGGTATATTTAAATTATGAGTATTGAATTATAAACGTTGAAATCTGAAATCATAAATCTGAAATCATATTTTAATGTATATTTTCCGTTTGTACAGCTGATAGCCGATGCACCAGTTGATGGCAACGAATGCCAACGCGTATGCCAGCGAACCGCCGGTCTCACCGAAAAGCGGCATAAGCATTTTGTCATACAAGATGCCGTGTATGCTGATACTGCCTTCTCCCCACGGAAGCCGGATGCAGCCGAAGAGGATACTGAGCACACCGCCCAGCACATACATGAACAGTGGATTGACACCGAACGATTCAAAGAATACGCTCCACTTCTTATAGCCTTTCACGTCGATAATCCAAATGAGCAGTGCCAGAAAACCGGAAGCCAGTCCGCAAGTGGTGAGTACGAAAGTGGGCGACCAGATTTTCTTGTTGAGGGGGCAGCCGTAGCTCAGCAAGAAGCCGGCGTATGTAAGGATGGTGCCGACTAAGAAGAGCTTGATGAGATGTGAGTTGAGCAGAGACGCCCGATCCTTGGAAGCATTGTGGCTGTCTCCCAACATCATACGACCTACGCAGAAACCGATCAGCACGTGTGCAATGGCAGGAATGGTACTCAGAATGCCTTCCGGGTCGATGCCATTGTCTTTGTACATGTGGGCGGGAGTCAGGATGGCGCGGTCTATGACGGAAAGGATGTTCGTCTCATTGTAGGCGAAACCGTTGCCACACATCAGCAGGATGAAGTACCCCGTCAATAGCGTGACGATGAGGTAGGGGATGTGCTTATGCTTCATGGTCAGTGCGATGATGGAACTGACTCCATAGCAGAGCGCCAGCCGCTGCATCACGCCTAAGATGCGCATCCGGTCGAAAGTCCAGACGGATGCCCATAGGTTTTCGCCGAAGCTGAGTTCGTCAGGTGCGGATGCCCAATAGTAGCAGAATCGGGAGAACCACCCGATTGCCAGTCCGATGAGGAAGATGACGATGGTGCGTTTGAGTATCTTCAGGGCAGCCGGGCGGCTGAACTCAAAGTTATACTTCTTTAAAGAGATATAGGTCGATATTCCCATGATGAACATGAAAAAAGGAAAAACAAGGTCGGTGGGGGTGAGCCCGTTCCACGCTGCATGGCGCAACGGGGCATAGATGTGCGCCCACGTACCGGGATTGTTTACCATAATCATGCCTGCGATGGTGATACCCCGTAGGATATCGAGTGCAAGGATGCGTTTATTTGTTTTGGTATTATCCATAAGACGTTTTCAGATTTATGATTTCAGATTTCAGATTGATGGTTTTCTTTCCTCTTCGTGCATTGATCTACCAGATAGACAATGGAAACGTATGGAATTCCTGCATGGGTTGTCAGCCCGATTTCGCACGTACGGCTGTTGGAGTAGCCGATATATGTTCCGGCATCTTCGATTTCCGGACGGAGCTTGCGCAGGGCGTAGGCATTCAATTCGGGATGGGTGAAACCGCGGTCACCGGCAAAGCCGCAACAGCCCACCTCTTCCGGAATGAAGACGTCGGAGGAACAGAGCCGGGCAAGGGCAATGAGGGTGTCTGCCAGTCCCATTTTCCGCATGGAGCAGGTGATATGTATGGCTACGGAACGGTCGGTGGGCGTGAAGACAAGCTTGTCGCGCAGGAATGTATAGATAAATTCCGCAGGTTCATACAGCTTCATCTTCTTGATGCACTTGCGCATGCGGTGCAGGCAGGGGCTTTGGTCGCAGAGCACCGGGTATTTTCCTTGTTCGCTGGCTTCCCAGAGTGCCGCTTCCAGTTCTGCCGTCTTGCGGTCGGCGATATCCGGCATGCCTTTGCTTTCCCAAATGGTTCCGCAACAAAGTTTCTCCATCTCTTTCGGGAAGATGACCTCATAGCCGGCTTTTTGCAGCAGGGAAATCATCTTGTTCACCAAGGGTTGCTCCACCGGCGATTTCTTGGGAAGCCCCATGGTCTGGTTGATGCAGCTGGGGAAGTAAACGACCTTGTCTGATGAAGGAGCTTGTTTTAATCCTTTATTTTTCATCCGGAAAGGTTTCGGCATTGCCGGGTTCCATTGCGGAATGCCGAGCACGTTGTGCATCCCTTTGGTGAGGCTGCTCATCCCTTTGGTTCCCAGGATGGAATGCCCGAAATTGGCAAGTGCCAGTATGGGGCGCAGGGCGCTTTTGATGCCGGCAAAGTGGTTGGCGGCGAAATTGCCGGCTTTATATCTCATGCTGATTGGCGATAGCTCTTCCTGGCGGATGAGGTGTGCCAGGTCGCCCGTGTTGATGCCCATGGGGCAGGACATGGAGCAAAGCCCGTCGCCGGCACAAGTCTGATTGCCGAGATAGCGGTATTGTTTTTCAAGCAGCTGTGCTTGCTCCTCCAAGTTATGTAACTTGAGAAGTGCTATCTCGCGTTGCACCACGATGCGCTGGCGCGAGGAGAGGGTGAAGCCGCAGGAGAGGCAATTCACTTCGCAGAATCCGCATTCGATGCACTTGTCTGCTGCGAGTGGCGGGCAGACGGCTACGATGTTTGGTATGCCGGAGGTGATTTGCAGCTGGTATCCTGTTGCTCGATTGTGCTCATTGGTGGCTAACAGCGGTAGCGGCTTGAAGTTCTTGATGTGGCATTGCGGGTCGTCGTTGAAGATGACGCCGGGGTTCAACAGCCCTTTCGGGTCGAACAGCTGTTTGACGGCTTTCATCACCTCGTAGGCGGCCTCGCCCCATTCGTAGCGGACAAAGGGGGCCATGTTGCGTCCCGTGCCGTGCTCTGCCTTCAGCGAGCCGTCGTATTTGTCCACGACCAAGGTCTTGACATCGTTCATCAACTCTTCGTAACGCTTCACTTCGGCCTCGCTGCTGAAGGACTGGTTGAGGATGAAGTGGTAGTTTCCTTCCAGTGCGTGTCCGTAGATGCAGGCATCCTCGTAGCCGTGGCGGGCGATGAGTTGCTGCAATTCGGCGGTTGCTTCGGGCAGATCTTCGATGTGGAAGGCCACGTCTTCGATGAGGCACGTGGTGCCCAGTTTTCGTGTGCCGCCCACGGAGGGGAAGATACCAGAGCGGATGGCCCAGTACTTGGAGTACTCCTCGGGTTTGTCGGTGAAGTGTACGGGTGTGTAGGTCTGGAAAGCGGAGAGGCATTGCTCTATCGTGCGGATGTTCTGATTCAGCTCTTCCGCGCTGCAAGCTTTGGTCTCGGTCAGTACAGCGGTCAGTCCGGTCTCGTCTCCCGGTTCCACGCCGGGCAGGAGAGAGGAGGCTACTTCGCCTTTGTATCTCAGGAACACGGGGTCGTTGACGGATGAAAGGCTCTTGTAGTCCAGCATCTCTGCGCTGTGCACGATGAAGGAATCGTCTTTGTTCAGCTTCTTCATCGCTACCACCGCATGGCACGCCTCCTTGATGGTCTTGAAGTAGAGCATGGCGCTTGCCTTGCAGGGATAGTCATACGTTGTCTTCATGGTCACCCGTGAGAGGAATGCGAGCGTACCTTCCGAACCTACCATGAGATGGGCGATGATGTCGAACGGGTCATCGAAGCGGACGAAGGGCAGCAGATTCAATCCCGTCACGTTCTTGATGGAGTATTTGTAGCGGATGCGTTCCGCCAGCTTTTCGTTGGCACGCACTTCATCGCGTAGCGTGCAGATGCGGTCGAGGAAGCTGCGGTGTGTCTTTTCGAAGGAGGCACGGCTTGCACTGTTGCCTGTGTCGAGCACCGTGCCGTCTGCCAGCACGATGCGGACGGAAATCAGCATCTTGTCGCTGTTGGCGTGTGTGCCGCAGTTCATGCCTGAGGCGTTGTTCATGACGATGCCGCCCACCATGGCGCTTTTTATGGAAGCGGGGTCCGGAGCGATTTTACGTCCGAAGATAGCCAGCAGCTCATTGGCCCGTTGTCCGATGATGCCGGGTTGCATGGTGATGGTCTCGTGGTCGGGAGATATGTAGCATTTCTCCCAGTGCTTGCCCGCCACGATAAGGATGGAGTCGCTGATGGCCTGTCCGGACAGGCTGGTGCCTGCCGCACGGAAGGTGACGGGCAGGTCGTGGCGGTCGGCAAGTTGCAGCAACCGGGAGATTTCCTCCTCCCCGTCCTCTCCGTCCTCTCCGTCCGAACGGATGACGATTTGCGGGATGAGCCGATAGAAGCCTGCATCCGCCCCCCATGCAATCCGACGAAGTTCGTCGGTGTATATTCTCTCCTGCGGGATAAACCGGCTTGCTTCTTGCAGGAAAGCCATGTAGTTACGTTCTTTCATAATGTGCGAATTTTTTATTATGCTTCCTACTCTCCGTACCCCCTTCCTGCAATAGGCTGTAGGGATTTTAGAGAGGAGGGGTATCTAACTATACGACTGAGGTACCCTGACTATACGACCGAGGCTATCTAAGTATAGGACTGAGACTGCCTCTGTATATGGGCCTGGTCTGCCGTCTTTTCTGTTTGTCAACTTATTTATATAAATAGTATCGTTTCGACAGCCGGCGGAACGCTTCGGCATCCTTGTACCAATAGTCGCGGATGTCTTCCCAACGGTTGCGCTTGCTGAAACGTTCGCGTATCTGCCGTGAGCCGCTCACCTTGTCGAACATGTTGAAACGTCCTTTGTCCGCATGGTCGAAGACGGCACGATCGGGATAGAGGGCGGCCACTTCCTGCATCACCAGAAACTGGATGTCGCTCAGCGGTGCTTGGGCGAAGTCCACAATGTGCACTTGCACCCCTTGCAGCAATTCGCCTTTGCCTACATTGTAGAACGGTTTCAGATACATCGGGCGGAAAATGATGCCCGGCACTTTCAGGCTGTTCAAGTTGCGGGCAAGTTTCTCCGCTTCTATCCATGGTGCGGCAAACATCTGGAACGGGATGGTGTAGCCCACGCCGATGGACACGTAGCCCAGCTCACCCAAAATGCCGCTGACGGGATAGAAGAATGCCGAGTGCGGATGTGGGATGTGTGGGGAAGAGGGTACCCATTGCAATCCGGTTTGTGTATAGTCCATCTTGCGCTTCCAGCCTTTCATCTTGACGACCTGCAGGTTGCACTGCTTTCCGTCTTTCAGCATCTTTTCGCCGTTGAGCAGCAGTGCCAGCTCACCGCAAGTGAGGGCATACAGGTACGGAATTCTGAATTGGCTGACAAAGGAGACGCAATCGTCTTCCACGAGGTTGCCTTCTATTTTCAATCCGCCTACGGGGTTCGGACGGTCGAGGACGATGAACTCTTTGTTGTTCTCTGCGGCAGCTTCCATGGCAAGTCCCATGGTGCTGATGTAGGTGAACGAACGGCAACCGATGTCCTGAATGTCATACACCAGCACGTCCACGTCCTTCAACATGTCGGGAGTAGCCTTGCGGGTTTTCCCGTAGAGCGAATAGACGGGCAGTCCGGTGGTGGCATCCTTGATGTCGGTCACGTGGTCGCCGGCGTGCACATCGCCGCGCACGCCATGTTCCGGTCCGTAGAGTGCAACAAGGTTTACGTTCGGCGCTTCGTGCAGGATGTCGATGGTGGAACGCATCCGGTTGTCCACGCCGGTGGGGTTGGTGATGAGTCCCACGCGCTTGCCTTCCAGGCATCGGAAGCGCTGCTCTTTCAGCACCTCTATGCCGGTCTTTATCTTTATCTTCTGCGCTTGCGCGATGCCGCATAAGGCGCAGAGCAACAATATTACAATACTCTTCTTTGTCATAATCACTTATCATTAATCATTACTCGCTTGTCACTCGTCACTTCTTCCCATATTCGGCATCAATCTTTCTATCAGCAAAGATAGTAACAATTATGGTTGCCACACAGCATACCATTACCATCCAGAAGAAATTTGTGTAGCCGATAGCTTCTTGGATGTACCCGGCAAACATACCCGGAATCATCATGCTCAATGCCATGAAGGCGGTGCAGATGGCATAGTGGGAAGTCTTGAACTCCCCTTCGGAGAAGTACATCATATAGAGCATATAGGCGGTGAAACCGAAGCCGTAGCCGAACTGCTCGATGGCAATGGCCGTTGAAATGGCAAACAGACTGTCCGGCTGGCAGATGGCCAGATAGACGAAAGTCAGACAAGGAAGCGTCATGCACGCCGCCATCCACCAAATGGAGCGTTTCAGCCCGATGCGTGAAGCGAACAGGCCGCCGAGAATGCCGCCTATCGTCAGGGAGAGGACTCCGATGGTGCCATAGGCGATGCCTACTTCGGCTGTGGAGAGTCCCAGTCCGCCCGCTTCCCGGCTTGCCACCAAGAAGGGCATGCACATCTTGATGAGGAATGCTTCGGGCAGGCGGTAGAGCAACATGAACGTGATGGCAAGCACCACGCCGGGCTTCGTGAAGTAGGTGGCGAAGGTACGTCCGAACTCAATGAAGATTGCCTTTGCGCTTGCCGCTCCCGGTTCGAGGACGGACTTGTCTGAAGCGGGTTTGGGGATGGCGAAGAGGTGATAGAAGCTGACCGCGCTGAAGAGGACGGCTGTCACCAACATCGTGATGGTCCACGACAGCGGGATGTTGTCGTACTTCAGTTCGATGGCTCCGGCGATGGCGACCAGTACCCCTTGTCCGAAGATGGAGGCAAGGCGGTAGAAAGTGCTGCGGATGCCTACGAATTCGGCTTGTTCGCCCTGCCTGAGTGCCAGCATATAGAAGCCGTCGGCGGCGATGTCGTGCGTAGCGGAAGCGAATGCCGTGATAATGAACAGTATCAGCGTGACGGTGAACAGGCTGATGGGCGTTTCGCCTGCCGCCATGACCGCTTCGTCCGGGTGGGGAATGGAGAGTGTCAGGAGGATGAATGCCACCGACATAAGTATCTGCATGGAAATCACCCACCACCGCTTGGTCTTGATGATATCGACAAAAGGACTCCAGAATGGTTTGATGGTCCAAGGCAGGTAGAGAAGACTGGTGAAAAGAGCCATGTCTCCGTTGGGCACTCCCATTTTGGCAAACATCAGGACAGAGATATTGTTGACGATGAAGTAGGGAATGCCCTGCGCAAAGTACAAGGTGGGCACCCACGCCCACGGTGATATTCGTTTGATGCTGTTCATGGTTGGATTTATGATTTAATACTCAATTCTCAATTATTCGTATAGCTTTTCGATAGTGGCGCCGGTGTAGTAGTGCAGCAGGATTTGGTCGTACTTATAACCCTGCTCGCCCATCACGGCGGCACCTATCTGGCACAATCCGACACCGTGTCCCCAGCCTGCTCCGGTCAGGATGAAGCGGCCCGGAACATCTCCGGCTGCGATCTCCTTTTTATCCACCACGAAAGCGGAACTGTAGAGATGCGAGGGAGAGAGCGTGCGGCGTATCTCCAACTCTTTTCCGATGATGAGTGTCTGCTTCGTGCCTACGATTTTCAACTTCCAGATACGTCCCGATGTACCGCGTGCCACGGGGATAAGGTCGATAATCTGTCCGAAGTCGATGCCCGAACGCTCCCGTATCAGTCTGGCAAGTTCGTCTTGGGTATATTCCACCTTCCAGCGGTAGAAGTCGGTGGTCTCCTGGTCGTAGTTGTTGAGCACCTGAGAGAGAATCTTCTTGTCGGTGGTATGGCAGAAAGCTTCCGGCGAGGTGCGAATCCAGCGGTCAAAGTCTTCCAGCCTCTCCCCCGACCCCTCCCCTGTAGGGAGGGGAGAAGGAAATGGGGCTGTTGATGGGGTGTTGGTGGAAGGAATCCAGTCTCGTTTGTAGGCAAGGTATGGATACTTGATGTTTTCCCAGCAGTACTGGAACTCTTCGAGGGCACCGCCGCAGCATTTGGAGAAACGGGCATCGCAAATTTTTTCGCCGGACATCAGCACTTGCCCGCGGGTGGCGGCAATCGCCTGTTTCACAATGTCGGTGGAAGCGCGGGTGATGCCTTGGTAGCGTTGGCAGTGGTCATCGGCGCAGACATCGAAATGGGTGTGGTCTTCGCGGTCGTACCAGCGGATGAACTCCAGCCTCTCCCCCGACCCCTCCCCCGTAGGGAGGGGAGAGTGGGTGATATCGGCTTTGATTTTTTCGATGACGGTATCGGGGTGGGCGATGACTTCATTGTTGGTAAAACGTAGAAGATGATAACCCAAAGTTTCTAAATGTGCAGTGCGTTCTTTGTCCTTTTCTTGTTGAGTGGGGGTATTATGATATTCCCCATCTATTTCAATGATGAGTTTTTTCTCTAAGGATGCAAAGTCCGCAATGTAGTTATCTATGATATGCTGTCTTCTAAACTTAGTCCCTAACTGACCGTTGCGCAGCCTTTCCCAAAGAATTTTTTCCGCTTCTGTCGGTTCTCCCTTCAGTCGTTTCTGATTCCCTTTTAATATTTCATAATGCCCCCTATCCGCCGTCCTATAACAGGGACTATCTGCCCCCCTCCCTACGGGGGAGGGGTTGGGGGAGAGGCTGGAGAGGCTACTTATCAACCAGCTTCTCGAAATCACCGCATGTGCCTTCAGCAACTCCAAGGAGGCGGTGGCGCTCATTTCAGAAGATATGACGCTCGTCAGGTAATCTTCCACATTGATGAGGTTGACGGCAGTCAGTTTTTCGTCTTCGACGATGAATTTCAATGCACCTTGAAAACGCTGGTTTTCTTTGCGCTCCCAATGGAAGTTGACGCCGATGGTGACATCTTTCAGTTCAAAAGCATCGTTGTCATAATCAAAAGGAATGAACACCAAAGACTCGTATGATAGACCATCCCATTGGATTTCGCCGTCATCATACGTCACTTCCTGTTCGCCGCTGACTACCTTGCAGCGAGTGACTACTCCTTGACAATAACTTCCTTGTGCTTCATAGTAAGTCGGCAAGACAAACTTGATTTGTTTGTCGGACAGAATACCTACGTGTACTTTGGGCTCTTTCATATTGGGTGATTTTAGATTTATAATTTATGATTTCAGATGTTGTCGGGGTGAGAACTGAAATCGGAGATTTTCTGAATGACTTCTTGAAACTTCTCAGGCGGAAGGCATACTTCGCTCAGAATCTGAGCCACGTCTTCGGCAGTGATTTTCCGGAAGTCTTTTTCAACGGGAGTGATGAACACGCCGCCCAAATCGACGGATGCGGGACTGCTCAACAGGTTGGCTTCCCCTTCGGCGGTGTAGCAGGCAGGGCGATGCTTGTCGCGTGGGAAGACGAAGACAATCCAGCGGTCGGCCTCATAGAGGGCGAGCACGTTCATCATCGGCTCTTCTTCGCCCGGCTTCACGGGAAGGGAATGATAGAGGCGGCCGAACAGCTTTTCGGCATCTTCTTTTCCGGTCGATTCGATGACAAAGGTGGTACGCGGAGCGTCGTTCAGGTACCACAAGACGGCTTCTCCGCAGTCGGTCACTTTGCCGCCAACTTGTCCACGCCAATCTTTTTCAATCGGCATGAATCCCTTGTTGCCTGCCTGAAAGTGGGCGTGGTCGGGGGCGGAGGCGCCGCATCGGGGGCCGTTGTAGAAGAGGGTATATTCTGTCAACGCGCGTGCCAGCTCCAGCATCTCGGGGAAGCGGGTGGCGATGCGTTGGGGCAGGTGTTCCGTTTCGGGTATCGTCAGGTGGCGGGGGAAGATGGGGAATGGGTTCACCAGTATGTGGTAGTGCCCTCCGAAGGGGACACCTCTCTGCGCGGACGGCAGATTGGCGGGGCAGAGGAAGCACTTCCGCTCGCTGATGGATTTGGCATCCACCTTGGCGCCTGAGGAAACGATGCGGGCAGGGTTGAATTGCACTTTGTAAGGGATGCCTTTCACGTTCAGTTCTTTCACCTGCACGCCGGAGAGGGCGGCGTAGTTGTCTCGCGCCGTTTCCCATGTGGCTAATTGCTCGGTTAGCAGATTGTGTATCGTTATGTTCATACCGCTTTCTAAATGGTTGATTATTAGTGTGTGACAGACGCTTGTGTTTGTCGTCTCAAACACTTGTGTCTGTCGTCTTGAACACTTGTGTCTGTCACGCCAGACACAAGTGTCTGAGAAACGGGGTTCAAATGCCTCTCATTTCCTCCTCCTGACGCTGTTTGTTCAAGGCGATTCGTGCCTGAAGTTCCCACGTGCGGATGCGGTCTTTGTAGAGGTTGTGGGCGTTCATCTTCACAATGTCGAGGGAGGCGTCCGAGTTGTCGTCCCAACGGCGGCAGAGATATACCACATCATAGACGCGGCCTATCTGGTATTGGCGGGAGAAGTTCAGTCCCAGAGCATAGTCTTCGCCATAACTGGTGTTGGGCACTTTCACTTCGCGCAACACCGGCGTGTAGAAGGCGCGCGGGGCACCCAGTCCGTTGATGCGGAGGGCGTTGTTCCGACCGTTTTCCGGGGTCCATTCCTTGTGGTCGATGATGCCGGGGGCAATCATGTTCATGTGGAAGTCCGTCATCATATAGGTGCCCACCACCATGGCGCAGTTTTGTTCGTAGAAGGCGCGGACCATTGTGGTGAGTGTGTGCTCGTCCTTATATACGTCGTCGCTATCCAGTTGCACGACAAACTTGCCGCATTTGGGATGGTGCACGCCCATGTTCCAGCAACCGCCTATGCCGAGGTCGTTGCGTTCGGGGATGAGGTGGATGAGGCGTTCATCGTCCTTGAACTCGTCGATGGCTTCGGTGGTGCCGTCTGTGGAGTGGTTGTCGATGATGATGAGGTTGTATTTGAAGTCGGTCTGCTGCATCAGTACAGACTTGATGGCATCGCGGATGGTGCGGATGCGGTTGCGTACGGGGATGATGACCGATGCTTCGTATTCGAAGGAAGTGGCGGAGAACTCAATCTGCTTGAACTCCGGTTTCAGGTAACCGCCTATCTCTTTCAGATGTTCGGTGCATGCCTGCTCCATTTCAATCTGGCGGTTACGGTTCCGCGGGTCAACGTAGTCGAAAATTTTTTCACCACTCTTGCGGGTGTCGTTTTCCACTTCGCTGTACAGGTATTCGTTGATGTGCACCAAGTCGGCCTTTTGGCTCAATTTCAGGCGAAGGTCGTAGAGCCCGGCGAAGGTATATTCCTGCTTCATCCGTCCGGCGGCCTCTTTCAGTCTCTGTGTATCGAACAGGAGTACGGAACCGAAGTTGAAGTCGTCTCTCAATGCTCCGAACTGATAGTCGATGACCGGAGCGTTGCTCTGTTTGCCGTCTGTTATCTGATAGTGGTCGGCATACACCATGCCGGCACGGCTGTCGCCGGCGATGGCTACCATGCGTTCCAGAGCGAACAGCCCCAGTTCGAGGGTGGTCTCTTTGGTATAGAGCAGGGTATAGTCGGCTTCGGACAGGGCGGCGACGGTGCGCAACGTTTCGCTGCTGAAGGGTGATTCCATGCAGAGGAGGCGACAGCCCGGCAATGCCTCTGCGGTTTTATCGGTGGTCATCAGAACGATGTCATTTACCTGGTCGCAGTCTTGCAGGTTCTTTACGGTTTGTTCTGCCTGTTCTTTTCCGGAATAGGGCAGAAAGCAGCTGATTTTCTTCATGTCGTATCGTTTTAATTTTTAGTTCTATAAATGGTTATTGGGGGTTGAAGAAACTCAATATGGCCTTCATCAAGGCATCTCTTTCAGCTTCGGTGCGTATGGACTCAAAGGGGAATCCCATGATGCACGTTTTGTAGTCGCCGCTGTATGCCACGCCTGCGCTCAAGTTGTTTTCCGTGTAGCGCATGATGGTGTGGGCGCCTTCGCTTGCGGGTTCGATGGCGTCCGGTGATTCCACTACGTAGGTATCCGGATTCAGTTCGTTGTGGAAACTGTAGTTGCCGGTAAAGGCTGTGAACGGTGAAGCGACGCTTGTCGCTTTACCCATAGTAGCGGCCTGTCCCACACGCCACTTGTATTTCAGTACCTCCATAGCAAACTTCTTGTCGGCATCTTCCGCTTTGGCAAGTCGGTTGTCCCACAAGTCGCTTCCCACATACGCCCCCGATACGAAGATGTTTCCACCCTGTTTGCAATAGGCCGTGATAGCTTCCTGCGTCTCCTTGCTGAATGTCTTGAACTCCAAGGCAGTCACCCCGCCTCGTCCCATTTTGCTTTGACATTGTTTTCCCAAAATCAAATCCACATACCGGTACTCATTTAGAGGGGTCACTTCCCCCCTCCCTGCTGGGGAGGGGTCGGGGGAGAGGCCGGAGAGGCTGCAAGAAACAAACGAATACCCCGCCTTCAGAATCGCCTTCCCGTGTACGGCGGGATAGTCGAACGTATTACCTGCAATTACCTGCGTCTCGTAGTTTCCATAGCTGTCGCCAAAACCGGAAGCGTCATCGTCCATCCAGGGAATGGAACGGCGGAATTCTTTCATCTTGCCGATGTAGCTGATGTCGCGAAGATAGGGCACTCCGTGGTCCAGGTCATCGAGGAATCCGGCAAGCGATGTGCTGTCCGTAGCGGCTATGGTGAAGTCGGCGGGTGCGCTGATGCGGTCGAACCCATTCACCACCAATACCGTTCCTTGGGCGTTGGTGGCATAGCCGGCGGACAATACCTCGGACGGGAAACTCTTGCCGCCTTTGTTGACGGCCACTACCTTATAGCTGCAAACCACATCGGCGGGCAGCGTGGTTCGGTAGCTGTTTTTATCTACCGGCGTGCCGTTGTCAAAGTCGCCGTCTCCGATACGGGTATAAACAATGTATTTTTCTGCGGTGGCGGTCGGCTCCAGCGGGTCGGCAACGGGCGACCAGGTCAGTTCCACTTCACGCTCGCCGGTCATGCGCAGCGACAGGCGCTCCACCGGAAGTGGTTGGACTACGTAATCCATGTTGTATTGTGAACAGAGGAATTGGAGCATTCCTTTGTAGATGGCGCGGCTCACGGTGAACCGGAAGCGCGGGTCCAGTCCGTACCTCATGTCGGCGAAGTTCTGGTGGGAAAGCAGTTCGAGCAGCATGGTAGGCACTTGCGGGACACGGGCTTCGTAGTAAGATTGGTTCCATTTGCCGCGTCGCGACCAGTTGGGCTCATACAAGGTGCGGATGTCGTGTACGATGTTGGATTGGACCAGGTCTGTCAGGTCGTGGCTCAGATAGCGGGAGGTTCCGTTGGCGAACTTCTCACCTTTGGTGCAGTAGATGCCGAGTGTTCCGATGATGGAATCGTTCAAGGTGGTTCCTGCATCCGAGTGGAAGGCGAAAGCCATGTTCACGGGGATGTTCAGCCCTTTCTCTTTCGGATTGACGGAAGAACCGCCGGCAAGGTAGTTCACCCAGATGCCGCGGCATTTATAGTCGTCTGTATAGTCGTTCTTTCCATGGCTTTCGGAATAGACGCTGTCTGGCATGCCGGCCCATTGCAGCCAGTAGCGGGCACCCTCGCAGAAACGGGGATAGCCGCTTGTCTCATACGGATAATCCGCTTGGGGCATCACGGACGGACGGCGGGCAATGTTTCCCATGCCTCCGCCAATCTTTACGGCATCTGCCGTTACTGTCCGGCCGGCTTTGGCGGAGCGGTTGCTCAAGGTCACCTTGCAGGCGTTGTCCTGCCCGGCACTGAAACCGAATGTGCCGAGGTAAATCCAAGTTCCGCCTCCCATTCGCTGGTTCACTTTGAATTGCGTCACTCCTCCTTTGTGATGCACGGTGTAGAGTGCGTCATCTGTGCTGTTCGGAAGGGTCTGGTAAGATACATATACGGCATATCTGCCATCGGCGGGGATTTCGGGAATCCATTCGGCTGTGCTCTCTTTCCCTTTCCGGATGGTTTCGATGGTGCGGAAGGTGCCTTCCTTGAACGGATTCTCGAAGTCGATGTATTGGTTCCGCAGATGGGCAAAGCCTTCTCCGTCGCCTTGTGTCCATGCCTTGTCGGCATTGTGCTCCGTATAGGTGGAACGGTTTCCCAAGCAGCCGTCGTTGTCGATGACGACCTCTGCTGTCTGGCAGTCGCGCTCACGCGGCAGCAGTACGTAGGCACCTGCATTCTCCAGCATCGGGACAAGGAAAGGCAATACGTAGCTCTGGGTGTATAGGTCTTCCACGGTTTGGAAGATGCGCGCACGTTGCCATTCCCAGCGGGTTAGTTTCGGTTCGTAGTACCAGCCGTGGCTTTGCCACAAGGCGATGTGGCGGTTTTGCAAACCATGGGTAGGGGTATAAGGAGTGGAAACATCGGTCACCAAGGGAACGGAAACTGCTGGATTGAATGTGCTTGCTCGCTTCTCTTTCTTGCTGCGCAAGGCACGGGGTATCAGCTCTTCAATGCTGTGGTTGTTGGTGCGGATTTGCACCTTGTATTTGGCGAACGCTGCCGGTAACAGGGCACTTACACCTTTGTAGATTTCGGCTACGTTCTTTTCGCGGAAAGGTATGTAGGCGCAATTCATGTTGGCAAACAGTTGCAATGTGCGTCCCTCTGTGGCAACCGAGTCAATCCGGATGCGTCCTACGGAAATCTCTTTTTGGGCGGTGGCATTCAGCAGGTTTCCGATGCTTTGGCGGACTTCCGCCGAAAGCTCTTGTGCGCTTCCTGTCCGGGGGAGGAGGAAGGCGGTGAGTAAACTGAGCAGAAATATGGGTCTTACATTCATAAGGTGAAGCATTGTTAAGTTAAATGTTTTTCGTTTCTTTCTTTATCAGCAGGCAAAGCCCGATGAACGTAAACAATGCATTGAATATCAGCAATTCGTAACTGAATTGATAGCCTCCGAACCACGCTTCGGAGTTCTTCTGCAAGATGAAGCAGAGGATGGGGGAGGCGATGGCTGCCAACGGGATATATTTGTCGTGCACTTGTTGTTTCATAAAGATACCGAATGCGAACAATCCGAGTATCGGGCCATACGTGTAACTTGCCAGGATATATACGGCATCGATAACGCTCGTGTTATTCAGAAGGTTGAAGATGAAAATGGTGGTGCCCATGGCGACCGCCATGCCGATATGCACCTTCTTGCGTATCTTGACTATCGACTCTTCCGATTTGCCTTTTGCCCCAAGAATATCAACGGTGAACGAGGTTGTCAGCGCGGTAAGTGCCGAACCGGCAGCGGAATAGGCGGAAGAGATCAAGCCGATGATGAAAAGGACACCCACAACGGTGGGGAAATAGCCGCCGGTGGCAATCAGCGGGAAGAGTTCGTCGCTCTTCTCTACCGTAATATGTTGGTTGGCGGCGAAGATGTACAGCAGCACGCCCAGCATCAAAAAAAGCAGGATGATGAAGAATTGGGAGATGGCGCTGGTAATCATGTTCTTCTGTGAATCCTTGAAATTCTTGCAACTCAGGTTGCGCTGCATCATGTCCTGGTCCAATCCTGTCATGGCAATCATGGTGAAAGCCCCGGCAAGGAATTGTTTGAAGAAGTATTGCTTGCTGTTCACGTCATCGAAGAAGAAGATGTGCGACATGTCGCTATCGGCAATGGTACCTATCATGCCGGTGAACGACAGATTCAGGTCGGAAGCGATGTACCAGATGCAAAGCACCACCGACACCACCAGGCAGAATGTTTTCAGCGAATCGGTCCAAATCAGAGACTTGACTCCGCCCTGAAAGGTGTATAGCCATACCAGTGCCACCGTGATGATAACATTGAGGATGAACGGCAGGCCAAGCGGTTCGAATACCAGCAGTTGCAGCGTCAGGCAGACGAGGAACAATCGTACGGCCGCACCAAGCATTTTGGAAATGAAGAAGAACCAGGCACCTGTGTGGTAGGAGGAGACGCCGAAGCGATTCTCCAAATACTCGTAGATGGAGACCAGGTTCATTTTGTAGAACAATGGAACCAGTACGTAGGCTATGATAAGTTGTCCTGCAATGAACCCCAATACCATTTGCAGATAACCGAAACTACCTGCTGCGACCATACCCGGCACAGATACGTAGGTCACTCCTGAAATGGCGGAGCCAATCATGGCAAAGGCCACGACATACCAAGATGATTTGCGATTGCCGACAAAGAAACCTTCGTTATCGGCTTTTCTTCCCGCAATATAGGATACCGTGAATAGTATCACGAAATAAGCGGCGATAGTGATGATGACAGAAAGGGGGGACATGATTTCAGATTTATCAATTCTCAATTTTCAATTCTCAATTCTCAATTATTCTTCATATAGCAGGTAGGGCTTGCGCTGTATCTTGAACTTCTCAACGTCTTCTTTCCATGTCGCTTTGATTTCGTCGGCGCTTTTTCCTTCCTCTATCATTTTGCGTACATAGTCTGTGCCAATCAGCAGTTCGAAGAAGGAACGGAAGAAATGGCTGTCCATGTTTAGGTTCCGGTAGGCGTCGATGACGTAGCTCAAATCGATGCCGCGTTTCCAAATCTCTTCATCGCTCAGGTTGCTTAGGTTCACGCCGTGGCAAAGCTTGTTCAGTTGAGGCGGGTTCTTGGCTCCCGGAACACTGCGAGGAGTAAAGCTGTAGTCATATCCTGTCATGTTGGGGTGTCCATATATCTGAAACGGGAGGTCGGTTCCTCTACCCAGGCTGACCGGAGTCGCTTCAAAGTAGCAGAGGGAGGGATAGAGATAGATGGATTTCATATTCGGCAGATTGGGAGACGGAGGAATCGGCAACCTGTACATGGTTTGGTGTGTGTAGTTCTTGCAGGGAATCACGGTCAGGTCGCATACGCGTGAAGCGGGTAACCAACGTTCGCCGTTTACCATCAGTGCAAGTTCGCCCAATGTCATGCCGTGTACTACAGGAATCGGCAGCCAGCCCACCCCCGATTTATACTTCATATCCAATATCGGACCGTCCACATAGTGCCCGTTCGGATTAGGACGATCCAGTACCAATACTTTGCGGTTGTATTCGGCGCAGGCATCCATCAGTCTGCACATGGAGGCATAATAGGTGTAGAATCTGAGCCCTACATCCTGTATGTCCACAATCAGGAGATCGAATTTGCGCATGGAGCTGTCGTTCGGTTTCCCCAATTTGCCGTCATACAATGAGAGAATGGGTACACCGGTCTTTGGATCCGTTGAGCTGGATACATGCTCGCCCGCATCCGCATTCCCCCTGAAACCATGTTCCGGTGAAAAAATAGCCGTTACATTAAATTTGTTTTCCAGTAGGATGTCCAGCAGGTGTTTGTCGCCAATCATTCCTGTGTGGTTGGAGAATATCGCAATTCGTTTACCTTTTAGGATGGGAAAGTATTCGGAGGTCTGCTCGTCACCTAAAATAACCCGTTCTTTTTGTGCCTGGCACAGCAAAGAACTACACAGCACAAAGGCCAAAAAAAGTAGTTTCTTCATGATAGTAATTTTAAGAGGTACCTTGTATGCAACAAAGATACATTTTATTTTAATATCAAAAACACTTATTTGGTTATTTTTGATATTATCAATCTTATTTTGCAGAAGAGTGAGATTCGCTCTTTGCCACACATCGTTTTGGCGTGATTGTCATGCTTGTTAACATAATGAAGGAGGTAAAGTCAAAACGGAAAGGAACTGACATAATGATAGATTTTAGGCACGGATTACATAGATTTCACGGATTAATCAAGAAGAAAACCGTGTAAATTCGTGTAATCCGTGCCTAAAAGAAAACGAGGCATTTGTTTTGACTCCCTCCCTTTATTCAATCCCGGCGAAAGCTATCTGTACGATAAGGGAATGTTCCTATTTTCATCCACATATCCCCTTTTGACAATGATTTAAGGTTCTTCTAGATTTAAATTTAGTGAATGAAATTCAATCAATCCGCTCATAGGCGTCTCTTCGATGACTTTCAGCTCTATCCCGAACTCACCGGCAACTTCGCGTAATATGTCGGCGTAGCTATAGGCCAATGAACCGACAAAGCGGATGGGGTAGTTCTGATAGTCGTATTGGCATACGTTTCGGGTGAAGAAGTTCCTTAAATTGTTTGTTATCAACTCAAATACATAATCATCGTGAAGGTAGTCTGCCAAGAAGTAGGAGAGTGTGCCCAAGAAGCGGTTGGGGAACGGGCGATTGTAAACCGATTCCATTACTTCATTGGGGTTGATGCGGAATTTATCGAAAAAATCGGTCGTCACGTCTTTAGGGGCCAATCCTTTCAATACGTCTGACAGGAAGAGCTTGCCAAGTACGGCACCGCTGCCTTCATCGCCTAAGATGTAGCCTCCCGCTTTTACGTTCTTCACGATGATTTTTCCATTGTAGAAGCATGAATTAGAACCGGTTCCCAAAATGCAGGCGATACCCGCTTCGCATTTGAACAAACTGCGGGCGGCAGCCAGCAAATCGCTTTCTACCTGAATGGGGGCTTTGAATTGTGCTACCAGGGAAGCTCCCAATATGTTTTTCTTTTCGTATGAGGTGCAGCCGGCACCATAATAATACACCTGTTCCGGCCTTTTCTTGAAAAAAAACTCCGGTAGCCCTAACCGCACACTTCGGCTGATTTCTCTTCTGGTTTGAAAGAAAGGATTCAGCCCTTCCGTAAAAGCACGTTGTATCAGATGATTGTCTTCAACCAGTGCCCATTCTGTTTTTGTGGAACTGCTCTCTGCAATTAGTTTCATGGTAGTTGGTTTTGGAATTAATCAACAAATGTATGACTATTTTTTAGTATTTTCAAGGGATTGTCAGAGAAAAAGTGTTTTTCATCACGGCTTTTTCATTTACGGGAGTTATAGGAGTTATCACTTCGCTTTGCTTCATTAGGAGCTAAAGCCGATACGTTTGTGCAGGATGCCGTTGCGAAAGTATTGGCTTTAACTCCTAAACCGGCTTGTCGGCTGATGACACCTTTGAGTCCTCTAAAAGGGATGAAATCATAAATGTTTACACGATATTTCTTTCTCCCACAAATTCCATTATCCTCTGTTCTTCCTGCCTGCCTCTTATCCGGTCCTTTTCTTCTCCATAGTTTCTTCGGTGTTTCTTCGGACGTTCTTCGGACGTTCTTCGGTCCTAGGGAGTGGAGTTTGTCCGAAGAACGTCCGAAGCCGAATAGGCCCTGGTAGGGGGTGGACCGGGAGCAGATAGGGAGAGCGGCGAGGAAAAGGGGGAAGGGCGTTTTTTCACCGAAATGTTTCGGCTGTGAGAAAGAGACGGGAAAAGTTTTTACATTTGGAGGGAATAAGACGCCGTTTCCAATGTTATTTCATTTACAGGGGGGTAAAAGGAATTAGAGGACAATTTGCCTCTTCTCATTTGTCACAAAATGAATTGGGACAAAAAAAGAGGGTGCGTCGGTGCACCCTCTTCCTGATAATGGCGAAATGTGTATGTTACAATGCTTTTTCCTTCACCAGATATTCGGCAATCTGCACAGCGTTCAGCGCGGCACCTTTCTTGATTTGGTCGCCCACAATCCAGAAGGTCAGTCCGTTTTCGTTGGTGAGATCCTTGCGGATGCGGCCTACGTAAACGGGGTCTTTGCCTGCCAGGAACAGCGGCATGGGGTATTCCTTCTCTGCCGGGTTGTCCATCAGCACCAGGCCTTCGCCTTGGGCAAATGCCTCGCGCGCCTCTTCGATGGAGACGGGGCGTTCGGTCTCCAGCCAGATGCTTTCGGAGTGGGAACGCAGGGCGGGGACGCGCACACAGGTGGCGCTGACCTTGATGTCGGAGTGCATGATTTTGCGAGTCTCGTTATACATCTTCATCTCCTCTTTGGTGTAGCCGTTTTCGGTGAACACGTCGATTTGCGGGATGAGGTTGAAGGCAAGCTGGTAAGCGAACTTCTCGACTTTTACAGGCTCGCCTGCCAGTACCTGACGATATTGCTCGTACAGCTCGTCCATGGCAGCGGCACCTGCACCACTGGCGGCCTGGTAGGTAGATACGTGTACGGTCTTTATATGTGACAGCTGTTCGATGGCTTTCAATGCCACTACCATCTGGATGGTGGTGCAGTTGGGGTTGGCGATGATGCCGCGCGGGCGATCCTTGGCATCGGCGGCATTCACTTCGGGCACAACCAGAGGCACGTCGGCGTCCATGCGGAAGGCGCTGGAGTTGTCAATCATCACCGCTCCGTGCTTGGTGATGGTCTCGGCGAACTCTTTGGAGGTGCCTGCGCCTGCGGAAGTGAAAGCGATATCTACCCCTTTGAAGTCATCGTTGTGTTGCAAGAGTTTGACCTCGATCTGTTTACCGCGGAAGGTGTATTTGGTACCGGCGCTGCGTTTAGAACCGAACAACACTAATTCGTCCAACGGAAAATTTCGTTCATCGAGCACTCGCAGGAACTCTTGTCCCACGGCTCCGCTTGCTCCAACAATAGCTACTTTCATTTTTTCTTTTGTTTTTTAGATTTATAATAAAGTTATCTCAGCCGATGACTGATAAGCCGACCGGAAATCTTTCGGTTTTTTTACCTAAAATTTTGTCAACTTTATCAGGCAGGCTGCAAATTTATAACAAAATGCTGTATAGCAACGCACAAAGTGAAAAGTTTTTCGTTATTTTGCATCATAAACCTAAAACTTGTACTCTATGAACTGGTTTGACTTTAGCTTGAAACTCCCGATTACCGACCCTACTTGGATATTTCTCCTTGTACTCCTCATCATATTGTTTGCGCCTATGTTGCTGAACAGGTTGCGCATCCCGCATATCATCGGCATGATTCTGGCGGGCCTCGTCATCGGTGAGCACGGCTTCAATATCCTGGTGCGTGACAGCAGTTTCGAGCTCTTCGGCAAGGTGGGGCTGTACTACATCATGTTTCTTGCCGGCTTGGAGATGAACATGGGCGATTTCAAACAGAACCGCGGCAAGGCGGTGGTGCTGGGACTGCTGGCTTTCATCATACCGATAGGCATCGGATTGGTCACGAATATGGCGTTGCTGAAATACAGCGTGCTGACCTCCGTCCTGCTGGCTAGTATGTATGCCTCGCATACGTTGGTCGCCTATCCGATTGTCATCCGTTACGGGGTGTCGCGCCATCGCAGTGTGAGCATTGCCGTAGGGGGTACGGCGGTGACCGACACGCTGACGTTGCTGGTGCTGGCGGTTGTCGGCGGCCTGTTCAAGGGTGAGTCGGGCAGCTGGTTCTGGCTGTGGCTGGTGGTGAAGGTGATTTTTCTGGGAGCATTGATCATTTACTTTTTCCCGCGTATCGGGCGCTGGTTTTTCCGGCGGTATGATGACAATGTGATGCAATTCATTTTCATTCTTGCGATGGTGTTCCTTGGGGCGGGACTGATGGAGTTTGTGGGGATGGAGGGCATCCTGGGTGCTTTCCTCGCGGGCTTGGTGCTGAACCGCCTGATTCCGCACGTCTCTCCGCTGATGAACCATTTGGAGTTTGTGGGCAATGCGCTTTTCATCCCTTATTTTCTGATAGGCGTGGGAATGCTGATTGATGTGCATGTGATTTTCGGGCACGGAGATGCCTTGAAGGTGGCTGGTGTGATGATTGTGGTGGCGTTGCTGGGCAAATGGATAGCCTGCTGGCTGACGCAGAAGATATATAAGATGGGAGGCGTCGAACGGGAGCTGATGTATGGATTGAGCAATGCGCAGGCGGCGGCGACGCTGGCGGCGGTATTGGTGGGCTACAACATCATCTTGCCTGATGGAGAACGTCTCTTGAACGACGATGTGCTGAACGGTACGGTGCTGCTGATTCTGGTGACTTGCATCGTCAGCTCATTCATTACGGAGCGTGCCGCGCGGAAGATAGCGATGGAAGAGGTCCACATCGAGGAGAACCGCTCGACGGAGAAAGAACGGATTCTGATTCCTATAGCCAATCCGGATACTATTGAGGACTTGATTAGTCTCTCTTTGGTGATACGTGACTCCAAGCAGAAGGACAACTTGCTCGCCTTGAATGTCATCAACGATGATGCTCATTCGGAGAACGCGGAACTCCGCGGGAAACGCTGCCTGGAGAAGGCGGCTATGATAACGGCGTCGGCGGATGTACCCCTGACGCAGATTACCCGTTACGACCTGAATATCGCTTCCGGCATCATCCATACGGCGAAAGAGTATGAGGCGACCGACATCATCATCGGACTGCATCGCAAGGTCAATATTGTGGATTCGTTCTTCGGCATGCTTACGGAGAACTTGCTGAAGGGTTTGCACCGTGAGGTCATCGTCTCCAAATTGCTGATACCTATCAACACTATCAGGCGGGTGATAGTGGCTGTTCCTCCGAAGGCCGAATATGAGGCGGGCTTCCAGAAGTGGGTGGAACATTTCTGCCGCTTGGGCTCGATGCTGGGCTGCCGGGTGCATTTCTATGCCAACGAAGAGACCACCGCCCGTTTGCAGGGATTGGTGAAGAAGAAATATGGAAAGACCTTGACGGACTTCTCCCGCCTGGACGATTGGGACGACTTGCTGCTGCTGACGGGGCAGGTGAATTACGATCACCTGCTGGGCATCATCAGTGCCCGTCGAGGCTCCATTTCCTACGATAGCTCGTTCGAGAAACTGCCTACGCAAATCAGCAAGTATTTTGCGAATAACAGCTTGATTGTGGTTTATCCCGATCAGTTGGGCGAACCGCAGGATTCGGTCTCCTTCTCTAATCCGCATGGCAACAATGAGGCGCAGTATTACGAGAAAGTGGGCACATGGTTCTATAAATGGTTTAAGAAAGAAAAGGAATAAACAGATGGAAGATTGGCAACAGAGGACAAAGCTTTTGTTGGGAGAGGAGAAGGCTGAACGGCTGCGACGGGCGCACGTGCTTGTCGTGGGGCTGGGAGGCGTAGGCGCATACGCCGCCGAGATGATTTGCCGGGCCGGGGTGGGACGCATGACGATTGTCGATGCGGATATGGTGCAACCCACGAACATCAACCGTCAGTTGCCGGCTTTGCACTCTACCGTGGGACAGCAGAAGGCGGAAGTGCTGGCGGCACGTTTCAGGGATATCAACCCCGAACTGGAGCTGACCGTGCTTCCTCTATTTTTGAAAGACGAGAATATCCCCGAATTATTGGATGCCTCCACCTACGACTTTGTGGTGGACGCCATTGATACGCTGGCACCGAAATGCCACCTCATTGTGGAAGCGATGAGGCGGCACATCAAGATTGTGTCAAGTATGGGAGCGGGTGCCAAGAGCGACATCACGCAGGTGCGTTTTGCCGATATATGGGACACCTATCATTGCGGGCTGAGCAAGGCGGTGCGCAAGCGGCTCCAGAAGATGGGCGTCAGGCGCAAGCTGCCCGTTGTATTCAGTACGGAGCAGGCGGATCCGAAGGCCGTGTTGCTGACGGAGGACGAGCTGAACAAGAAATCGACTTGCGGCACGGTGAGCTATCTGCCGGCGGTATTCGGGTGCTATTTGGCGGAGTATGTGATAAAGAGGTTATGATAGCTCCTGCTGACTCCCGATAACTCTTAAAATAAAACTTATGATACAATTAAAGAATATAACGAAAAGCTTCGGCAACCTGCAAGTATTGCGGGGCATTGATTTATCCATAGAGAAAGGCGAAGTGGTCAGCATTGTCGGCCCCAGCGGGGCAGGCAAGACGACGTTGTTGCAGATAATGGGTACGTTGGACAGGCCGGATGGCGGTTCGGTGGTGATTGACGGCACACAGGTGGACCGCATGAAGGAGCGGGAGCTCTCCGCCTTCCGCAACCGGCATATCGGCTTCGTTTTCCAGTTTCATCAGCTGTTGCCGGAATTCACGGCTTTGGAGAATGTGATGATACCAGCCTTCATTGCCGGAAGAGGGCAACAGGAAGCTAAAGCGGCTGCCACGGAAATCCTGGAGTTCATGGGACTTGCCGGACGTGCTTCCCACAAGCCGAACGAGCTCTCCGGAGGCGAGAAGCAGCGTGTCGCTGTGGCGCGTGCGCTTATCAACCGTCCTGCTGTCGTGCTGGCCGACGAACCTTCCGGCAGTCTGGATACCCACAACAAGGAGGAGCTTCACCAGCTTTTCTTCGACCTGCGCAACCGCTTGGGGCAGACCTTTGTCATCGTCACCCACGACGAAGGACTGGCACAACTCACTGACCGGACGATACATATTGTGGATGGGGAGATTTGTGGCGGAGTTTGATTCTTGCTTTTTCTTTTCTTCTATTTGGACTATATGGAAGAATCGCAAATATTAACATCGTGGATACTCTTCTGAACGCTGAAACCTGAAATCGGAAATTTTTTATTTCTCTTGTCCGGGGCTTATCCGGTTCTTTTCTGTATTGTACTTTCTTCGTGTTTTTTCGGACATTCTTCGGATTTATAAGAGTGGAGTTTGTCCGAAGGACATCCGAAGCAGAAGTGGCTCTGACCGCTTTAACCCCTAAGCCGACTTGTTGGCTGATAACTCCTTTTAACTTCTTTAAAGAACTGTGGCTCTACATAAAAACAGTTTTTAAGATTCGTAAAATAGTCCATGCCCTTCATGCGATAGTCCATTTCATTCCTGTTTGTAATATAGTTACTTTGCGGCAGATTTTACTATAAGACTGAAAGATGATTTCAGATATATTGTAAATCTGCCATGAAAAATGATATGCATATAACAAGATAGGTCCTATTTAATTAAAAAAAGTAATTAATTAAACACGTTAAGTATGTTGAAGAGCTTAAGAAAGATCAGTTTAATCCTGTTAGCCGGAGCGTTAAGTTATCCTGAGACCGGCCATGCAGAGGTAACATTAGATCAGTCGAATGTAGGTATTTCCCAACAGAACGGGAAAATTACCGGTACGGTGGCAGATAGCTTCGGTCCGGTGGCCGGAGCTTCTGTGATGGTGAAAGGCACCACAAACGGTATCATAACCGATATGGACGGACAATTCACTTTGGAAGGAGTGACAAAAGGCGATATCATACAGATATCATATATTGGATTTGTCACTCAGGAAATCAAATATACCGGGCAGGCAACCCTGAAAATCATTTTAACCGAAGATACGCAGATGCTGAACGAAGTCGTTGTTGTCGGATTCGGAACGCAGAAGAAAGTAAATCTGACAGGTTCGGTGGGAACAGTCAATGCCGAGGCGTTGGAGTCTCGCCCTGTCCAAAATGCGGTTCAGGCATTGCAAGGCATGATTCCCGGTTTGCAGATTTCAACCACAAGTGGTACGCTGGATAAGAAAATGGATATGAATATCCGTGGAACAGGTACTATCGGCGAAGGCTCGGAAGGCGGTCCGTTGGTTTTGATTGATGGTATGGAGGGCGACATTAATTCCATCAACCCACAAGATATTGAGAATATCTCTGTATTGAAGGATGCGGCAGCTTCTTCTATTTACGGTTCGCGCGCACCGTTCGGAGTTATCCTGGTGACAACCAAAAGCGGAAAGAGCGGGAAAACGACCATCAACTACAACAACAGTTTCCGTTGGGGAAGCCCGGTCAAGATACCCAAACAGATGGACTCCTACACATTTGCCACATTCTACAATGATGCGTGCTTGAATAACGGGGCAGGAGCCTATTTCACCCCTGAACATTTACAACGCATCAAGGATTACCAAGACGGCAAAATATCTACTGTCAGCCTTGCGAATGGAGATTATTGGTATGATGGATATACCGCCGGTAATGCCAATACGGATTGGTACGATGTGATTTATCGTGACCACACTTTTTCGCAAGAGCATAATCTGAGCCTGAATGGCGGTTCGGAGAAGGTCAGTTATTATCTTTCCATGAATTACCTGGACCAAAACGGATTGATGGAGTTTAATCAGGATACCTATGACCGTTATACGGCGACAGCAAAAATCAACCTTACATTGGCAGATTGGGCAAAGTTGAATTATAGTAATCGTTTTACCCGGGAAGATTTCGGTCGTCCTTCTTCTCTGACGAACGATCTGTTCAGAGACCTCGCCAGGCAGGGATGGCCGACATTGCCGGTATATGACGACAACGGTTATATGTACTCTTCTCCTTCTCCTGTCTTGGGATTGAGAGATGGAGGACGGGATAAAACTCAGACCGACAATGTTTATCAACAAATCTCATTGATTTTGGAACCCATTAAAAACTGGATTACCCATGCTGACTTTAATTACAGATTCATGTCTGCTAACCGTCATTGGGACAAACAATATCTGTATAACCACGATGTCCATGGAAATCCGTATATTTACGATTCAAGTTCAAATGTACATGAAGACCAACTCAAGGAAAACTATATGAATATCAACGCTTACACGGAATACTCCTATAGCCTTGAATCCGGACATAATTTCAAAGGTATGGTGGGCTTTCAGGCGGAGCAGTTGAAAATGACAGAGTTCGGGCTGCAACGTAACGGTATCATTGTCCCGGGACAACCGGAAGTTGATATAACCACCGGACAGGATTATTATGGAAACACTATTACTCCGAGTACTAACGGTGCGCGTTATGCGTGGTCCACGGCAGGTTTCTTCGGGCGTGTCAACTATGATTACCAAGGTAAATATCTGGCGGAAGTCAACCTGCGATATGACGGTACCTCCCGTTTCCGCAGAGAGCAACGCTGGAATTGGTTCCCCTCTTTCTCCTTAGGTTGGAACATCGCACGTGAGGAGTTCTGGAAACCGATTGCGGATTATGTAGGAACGCTGAAATTGCGTGGCTCTTACGGGGAATTGGGAAACCAAAATACAAAAGATTGGTATCCGACCTATCGGGTATTGAACGTAAGCGCAAGTAGCGGATACTGGTTACAGAACGGAATGAGACCGAATACAGCGACGGTTCCGGGTCTTATCAGTGCATCTTTGGGCTGGGAACGTGTCCGTAACTGGAATATCGGATTGGATTTCGGGGCTTTCAATAACCGCCTGACAGGTTCATTCGATTATTACAACCGTTTGACGCTCGACATGGTAGGCCCGGCTCCCGATTGCCTTATATTCTTGGGCTGGAAGTGCCTAAAACAAACAATACGGACTTGAAGACATACGGCTTTGACCTGGATATCAGTTGGAACGACCGGTTGCGGAACGGATTGGGATATGGAATCAAGTTTATACTTTCCGACGCCCGTACCAAAATCACCCGTTATCCCAATCCGACCAATACATTGGATAAATATCTGTCAGGTGAGATGATGGGAGATCTCTACGGATATGAGACAATCGGCATTGCCAAATCAAAAGAGGAGATGGAGCAACACTTGGCTTCACTTCCCAACGGCGGTCAAGACGCGTTAGGTACCAATTGGGATGCAGGTGACATCATGTACAAAGATTTGAATGGAGACGGCAAAATAGACAATGGCGGATATAAATACAACGATATGGGCGATTTGAAGAAGATAGGCAACGATACTCCCCGCTATCTGTTCGGTCTTGACTTGAACGCCGATTACAAAGGATTTGATTTCCGCGCTTTCTTCCAGGGTGTCATGAAACGCGATTACTGGCAAGGCAGTGCCTATTTTTGGGGTGCTACTGGTCTTTGGCATTCCACCGGCTTTGTAGAACATACGGACTATTTCCGTGCCGAGGCGTCCAATGACCTGCCGGCAAATTTAAATGCTTATTACCCCCGTCCTGTATTCGATTCAAGCAAGAACAGACAGAAACAGACCGCTTATTTGCAAAATGCGGCATACATTCGTCTGAAGAATGTACAGCTAGGCTATACTTTACCTGCAAATCTGACAAGTAAGTTCCATATATCGAAACTTCGCTTGTTCGTTTCCGGCGAGAACTTGTGGACCGGTACTTCGTTGGCGAATATGTTCGATCCTGACTCAATCAATGGAGGCGGCCAAAGCTGTGGCCGATGAAGTCATTTTGGTTGAGAATACGGGTCTGGTGCAGCAATCTTCCGAAGAAGCTGCCAACCCTTACATGGATATGTTTTCGGCAGAAAATATGTCTGGTTATAGCGAAGTATTATTGTGGCGCCCTTATAGTAAAGCCTTAGGAGTTACCCACAATGTAGTGACAGCCGGCCAACATGGTAATTATGGTATTGGACTTACGCGCGGTATGGTAGAGGGCTTTTTGATGGCGAATGGTCTGCCGATTTATGCGGCAAACAGCGGTTATCATGGCGATGAGACGATTGCTGATGTGCGCAAAGACCGTGATTCTCGTCTTACGATTTTCCTTAAAGAACCGGGACAAAAGAATATTCTGTATCCTTCGGCAGATGGAGATATGGCAGTACCCGTTGAACCTTATCCGGTCATACTGAACAGTAATCCGGAAAAGGGATATTCTACCGGTTACGCTTTGCGCAAAGGCAGCAGTTATGAGCAGAAGCAGTGCTGCAATGTGGAAAACTATACCGGTGCTCTGATATTTCGTGGTACGGAAGCCTTACTCAATTATATCGAGGCTTGCTACGAACGGGATGGTGCTTTAGACGGAACCGCCCAAAACTATTGGAGGAAAATCCGTGAACGTTCTCATCTTGATCCGGATTACAATAAAACAATCAGCGCAACAGATATGGCGAAAGAAGCACCCAATGATTGGGGAGCATATTCGGCAGGAAAATTGGTGGATCCGACTTTGTTCAATATCCGTCGCGAACGTCGTTGCGAATTGATGGCTGAGGCTTTGCGTTATATGGACTTGCGCCGTTGGAGAGCGATGGATCAAATGATTGACACGCCGTACCACATCGAAGGGTTCAAAATCTGGGGTGAAATGCAAAATTGGTATAAGAACGAAGATGGTTCTTCGCAATTGGTATATGGCATGGACAATACGAAATCCAATGTATCCGAACTTACACGTAGTGACTACTTGCGTCCATACGAAAAGGTCAGCAACAACATTGCGAAAGATGGTTACAGATGGTCTATGGCACATTATCTGACACCGTACAATATACAGCATTTCGATATTACAGGCGGTGTGGAAAATTCTCCGATTTACCAGAATCCTTATTGGCCTACAGAAGCGAACTTGCCGGCTATTAAATAATGAACATGGAGGCAATGACCTGTTGGCGAAATTCATTTGCAAAATTGCTTCCCTCGTTTTTTTTAATATACTGATTATCAGAGGTTGAAAAAAGAGTTGACAGACACTTGTGTTCAACATGACAGACACTTGTGTTCAAGCTGACAGACACAAGTGTTTGAGACGACAGATGCAAGTGTCTGTCAAGCCGGGGAATATAGGGGAATTGCAGAAGTCATTTTCTTGTTGATTTAATTCCGCCAACAGGCAGGCAATGACAATCAATATCCCTTGTTTGGACGTCCATTGAACGTTCTTAGACAAGGGATATTTGTTTGGCGGAAAATCATAAAATTCTCCATTAGAATCCTTGTTTAGTCTATTTCTTAGAAAATGAAAAAGGGCTTAATTTGCATACGATAAACTTAATACCTGATTTATGCGACGAATAAACATTTATTTTCTGATGACAGGCCTGCTGATGTGCCTGTTTTCATGCAAAAACACTCCTTCCGCCATATCTTTGGCCGGGGAATGGGAATTTGCATTAGATAGTACCGATGTCGGAATAAACGAGGAATGGGCTCGACGACAGTTTAAAAGCATTATCCATTTACCCGGAACAACTGATGATGCCGGATATGGAACTCCCAATACGTTGGAACCATCTATCCAGAAGCCGCAAGTCCTTCACTTGACCCGCAAAAACAATTATGTAGGCCCGGCTTGGTACAGCAAAGAAGTCGATATACCCTCCGGATGGGAAGGTAAGGCGATTGAACTTAAATTGGAACGTGTCATCTGGCAGACATCTGTTTGGATAGACGGGAATCGTGTCAAGGGCATGCAAGAGAGCTTGGTCGCTCCACATCGGTATGACCTGACGGAACAGCTGACGCCCGGCAAGCATAAAATTACCATCCGTATCGATAACCGGAAGCGATATGACATTACGGCTGGTGACATGGCTCATGCCTATACCAACGAGACACAGATTATGTGGAACGGAGCCATCGGGGAGATAAGCCTGACTGCCAAGGATGCCGTTTCGATTCGCGATTTGCAGGTGTATTCGGACTATAAGAACAGGCAGGTACGGGTGACGTGTCAGATAGACAACAGAGGTGCTGCTACTGCCGGCACATTGACCGCCGACATCCAAGCTGCAATCGGATCTGCTACACAAATGCAGCAGCACGTGACCCTCAAGCCCGGAAAGAATATCATTGACCTGGTTTGTCCGGTCAAAGAGGATGTTTTGGTATGGGACGAATTTGCTCCCAACCTCTATACGCTTCAGGCTTCCATCGAGGCAGAATCGTATAAAGATATCCGGAAAGTCAAATTCGGTTTCCGGGATTTGGAAAAGAAGGGATCGGCTTTATTGCTGAATGGTCATAAAATCTTCTTGCGAGGAACATTGGAGTGCTGCATATTTCCCCTTACCGGCTATCCGCCGATGGAGCATGAAGGCTGGGAAAAGGTCTTCACAACTGCCCGTGAATGGGGACTGAACCATCTTCGTTTTCACTCTTGGTGTCCTCTGGAAGTGGCGTTTGAGGTGGCGGACTCACTTGGTTTCTATCTTCAGGTGGAACTTCCTCTTTGGTCAACCGATTTGAAAGAGGATGAGCGTGCTCCTTATCTGTATGCCGAGGCGGACCGCATCTTGGAAACATACGGTAACCACCCTTCTTTCTGTATGCTCAGTTTGGGAAACGAACTCCAATATGACTTCACCTTTTTGAAATCGCTCTTGAACCATGTTAAAGGGAAAGACTCGCGTCGTCTTTACACCACCACTTCATTTACTTTCGAAAGAGGTCATGGAGATTGGCCGGAAGCGGATGATGATTTCTTTATCACCCAGTGGACCAAAAAAGGATGGGTGCGTGGTCAAGGTGTGTTCAATGCGGAATCGCCCCGATTCGACAAGGATTATTCCGCTTCGGTCGAAGGAATGGATGTACCGCTCATTACGCATGAAGTCGGGCAGTATGCCGTCTATCCCGACCTGAAAGAGATAGAGAAATATACCGGCGTATTGGAACCGCTGAACTTCAAGGGCGTAAAAGAAGACCTTGAAAGAAAAGGATTGTCAGGAAAGGCAGATGACTACTTGATGGCAAGCGGCAAGCTGGCAGCCCTGCTCTATAAAGAAGAGATTGAAAGAGCGATGAAGACTCCGGGAATCAGCGGTTTTCAATTGTTGGACCTGCACGACTTCCCCGGACAGGGAACGGCTCTTGTTGGACTGCTGAACGCTTTCTGGGAAAGCAAAGGCATCATACAAGCCGCTGCGTTCCGTCAGTTTTGTGCCCCAGTGACTCCGTTGGCGCGTTTCTCTAAAGCGGTTTATACATCCGATGAAACATTTGAAGCGTCCATCGAAATGGTGAATTATAGCGACAAAGCGATAGAAGATGCTGTCGTCAACTGGAATTTGACCGACCGGAACGGGCAAACGGTTGCGCAAGGGGAATTTCCTGCACGTTTGCTGCCTATTGGAGAAAACAGTGCTGTCGGCAACATTCGTTGTCCGTTGAATCAAATTGCGGAAGCCAAGGAATTAACCTTGTCGGCTGCGTTGCAGGGAACCTCCTATGCGAATGAATGGAAGATATGGGTTTATCCGGCATCCCTGATTGTGGACAAGGGGGACATCGTTGTCACAGACCGTTTTACCGTTGCCCAAAAAGCGTTGCAAGAAGGGAAAAAAGTACTGTTCAACCCTCCTTACGAATCTTTGAAAGGACTGGAAGGAAAGTTTGTCCCCGTATTTTGGAGTCCGGTACATTTTCCCAAGCAGGCGGGAACCATGGGATTGCTGCTTGATCCGAATCATCCGGCATTCGCATACTTCCCGACAGAAGGGCATACCGACTGGCAATGGTGGAGGGTTACGACGCAGTCGAAGACACTCTGCATTGATAGCTTGCATACCGAAGTCACTCCCCTTATTGAGTGTGTGGACAACTTCGCCAACAACCGCCGACTGGCCAATCTGTTTGAAGCCGGCTGCTTGAACGGAAAACTGGTCGTATGCAGCCTGGATCTGCTCCGTGAACAGGAAAAGAGTCCGGAAAAGAAGCAATTGTTGTATAGTATCATAGAATATATGAAATCCGATAAATTCAGTCCGACACGACAAACCTCTCTTGAAGCAATTGGAGAATTCTTGACATCCGGACAAACAACATCCCGGGAAAAACCTGAATCTATTTATTGAGAATTGATGCGCTACAATGGGGGTGAGTCAAAACTTGTCTGTGTACTGTTGGACATTTTGACACCCCCATTGTAGTGTTTTTTGTTTGAATATGGAAGCGGGGATTTCACCTGTCCCCCAAAGCGGTGTCTCAACACCGAACAGCAAAATGGAAAATTTTAGCACCTCCGATTACTACCCGGTCATATCCGAAAAGCAATCCGCCCATTGCCGAAACGAGGCGGATTAATAATAAATAGCCTGTTGTTTGTTTCATGATAATGAATGAACAAGATTTTGGTGCAAAGCAAAGCCCCCTTTAAAAGAAAAATAGATAGATAAAAAATGATAAGATGGATAATCTTCCGATTTTTAATTGTAAGTTTGTACTATTCTTAAGTTTGAATATTATGATTAGAAAGAAAGACGGTTTCAATGGCGAACGGGCGCTTGTCCTTCCGCAATCCATTGTCCAAGAAATGGAAGAAGATCCCATTTCCTCTATATTACACATTACCGACATAGGCTATTATCCGAAAGCATGGCATCATTTTCGGGAGCGGAAGAAACCTATTTCGCAGTTCGTTTTTATCCATTGTATAGAGGGAGCAGGCTGGTTTCGGACGGAAGAGCAGGAATACCGGGTGACCGCCAACCAATATTTCATCTTGCCGGCAGGGAAAGAACATGCTTATGGAGCCGATGAAAAGGACCCTTGGACCATCTATTGGATTCACTTTAAAGGGAAATTGGCTCCTTATTTCGCCAAGCGGTGCGCGCGTCCCATTGAGGTTAAACCAGGGGCGCATTCGCGTATAAGCGACCGGATTGACATGTTTGAAGAGATACTCCGGACGTTGGAAATGGGCTATAGCCATGAAAACCTGCTTTATGCTTGCTCCGTATTCTACCATTATTTTGGCACTTTGCGCTATCTGCAGCAATATCGGGATGCTGCCCACCATGAACCGGGGCAGTATGACGTCGTAACGGCTGCCATTTATTTTATGAAAGAAAATATTGAGAAGAAACTGATGTTGCAAGAGATTGCAGCACATGTGGGATACTCTCCATCTCATTTTTCTGTCTTATTCAATCAAAAGACAGGTTATGCTCCGTTGACTTATTTTAATCAGCTGAAAATACAGCAAGCCTGCCGGCTTCTTGACTTTACAGACATGAAAGTGAACCAAATCTGCTATAAGATAGGCATTGAAGATACCTATTATTTTTCCCGCCTTTTTAGTAGAATCATGGGAATGCCGCCACGGGAATATAGAAAGATGAAGAAAGGATAGATAGTGAACAGAAGCAGGTATCTACTCAAAGCAGACATAATGACTGATTCGCTCTAAATCAGCTTCCGAAAACTCTTCGTACAGGGTGAAAGGTTTCAGGCTTTGGAACTTTCCCTTCTTTTTGCGGTATTCCACAAACGCCTTGGCTTGATAGAAGTTGATGTAGGGGTGGGAGCGTAGTTTCTCTATGCCGGCACGGTTCAGGTTGAGGAGGCGGATGAGCGAGGTGTCGATGGAGAACCATGGCTGTAGCCGGGCGGCATCCAGATGGATTTCTTTTAGCTGCTCGATGCTGTAGAAACCTCCTAAGCGTTGTCGATAACCGACTATCATTCGGGCAATTTCACTGCCGATGCCCGGTATTTTCTTCAATTCGGTGGTGTCGGCGCGGTTCAGGTCGATGATGGTGCCTGCCGGATATTTCTCTTGCCTGCTTCGGGCTAGAACGGTGCTGTCGCCGCTTGCCGGAGGGGTGTAGAGCGGGGTGGCTTTTGGCGTGGTTTCTTTTTCTTTTTTCTCTTTTTCTTTCTCTTTCGAAGTGATGCGAATATAGGGCAAGAGTGTTTGAAACCGCTCTTCCGTCATCCCGTATATCTTCTTGAAATCTTCGGCTTTGCGAAACTTGCCGCCCTTGCTGCGATAACGGAGGACGTTTCGTGCCATCCATCCGGGCAAACCCAAGCGGCAAAGGGTGGAAGAATCGGCTTCATTGGGATCGAAAGGCATCAAGGCAACGGCTGTTGACGGATGTTCCGGGGCGGAATGCTTGAAGCGGTAGCTCTGCTTCTCCTCCTGCTTTTCGATGGAGGCAATGAACGACTCGTATTCTGCCATGGCTGCGGCTTGCCGTTCGATATCTTCTTTCGGAAGAGGACGGCTCTTCCGCAGGTATGTGTAGATTTGCCCGGAGAGGAAGACGAGGAGGATGCCGGCCATCAGTACCAGTATTCCACGTCTTTCTTCCCGGGAGAAATAGAAAAATTCTTTCAGGAGATTCCGCATGACGGCTTATTTCAAGAATCCAAGTTCGTTGATGAATATCACCGTGATGCCTATCGGGGCGATAAACTTCAGGATGAATATCAGAAACCTGTAAACCGATACTTTCAAGGTGCCGTTATTGCTGATTTCTTCCCACACGATTTTCTTGTCCAGATACCAGCCGGTGAAGAGGGAGATGAAGAGGCCGCCCACCGGCATCATCAGCTTGGCGGTGACGAAGTCGAACAGGTCGAACAGGGTCATTCCGTACAGCGTATAGTCTTTGCCGATGCCGAGGGAGAGGGAACTGAGTACTCCCAGGAGCGTGCATCCCGCCGTGACGAGTGTTGCCGCTTTGCTGCGCGAGAACTTGAACTCCTCGTGCAGATAGGCAGTCACCACCTCGTGCAGGGAGATGGTGGAAGTCAGTGCCGCCAGTGCCAGCAGGATGTAGAACAGCAAGGAGAGCAGCACCGCCAGCCATGGCAGGTTGCCGAATGCCTGCTGGAAGACATTGGGTAGCGTGATGAACAGCAGGCTGGGACCGGCATCCGGCTGTATGCCTACCGAGAAGGCGGCGGGGAAGATGATGAAGCCGGCAAGGATGGCGACCAGTGTGTCAATGGCTGCCACGTTGAATGCCGTTCGGGGCAGGTTCGTATCGTTGCGGAAGTAGGAAGCATACGTGCAGAGACATCCCATGCCGAGGCTCAACGAGAAGAACGCTTGTCCCATGGCTCCTAGAAACACGTTGCTGTCCACTTTGCTGAAGTCGGGCTTCAACAGAAATTCAATGCCCGCACCCGCTCCGGGCAGGGATATGGAGCAGACGGCCAGGATAAGCAATAGGACAAACAGCATCGGCATCATGATTTTGGCCGATTTCTCAATGCCTTTCTCCACTCCTTTCACGATGATGTAATGGGTGGCAAGCAAAAACAGCACCAGCCAGACGAGCGGTCGCCAGGGGTTGCTGACAAAGCTGTTGAAGGAGGCGATGAAATCGGTTGCCGACTTTCCGGCAAAGCTATTGGTGGCGGCTTCGCCGATGAACTCCAGCGTCCATCCTGCCACTACGGAATAATATCCCAAAATGAGGAAACCGGCCAATACGCCCATGCGCCCCACCCAGCGCCAATGCGTGCCGGGTGCCAGCTTTTGGTATGCTCCTGCTGTATTGGCCCGCGAGCGTCTGCCGATAAGGAATTCTGCAATCATGATGGGGATTCCGAGAAGCAGTACGCAAACCAGATATATCAGGATGAATGCCGCGCCTCCGTGGTTTCCGGTTTCGAAGGGGAAACGCCAGATGTTTCCTAAACCGACTGCGGAGCCTGCCGAGGCAAGGATAACGCCCAGTTTACTTCCGAAGTTGGCTCTGTCACTTTTTGTCATAAAACGTAGATTTTTCTTTCAATTCGTTATTAATACCAGCAAAAATGTGCAAATATAGAAAAAGTTCTCTATTTTTGTACATGGTTCGTTGATAAATTGAAATATGCTATATTATATTAAGAAATATCCGGTGTCGTTGTTCGTCATTTTGGCGGTGATTTACCTTTCGTTCTTCAAGCCGCCTTCCGATGAGTTGGAAGTGTATAAAATCCCCCATATAGATAAGGTGGTGCACGTTTGCATGTACTTCGGCATGTCCGGCATGTTGTGGCTGGAGTTTCTTCGCGGGCATCGCGATGGCGGAGCTCCCCTGTGGCATGCGTGGGTAGGAGCGTTGCTTTGCCCGGTGTTGTTCAGTGGAGTGGTGGAGCTGCTTCAAGAGTATTGCACCACCTACCGTGGTGGCGATTGGCTGGACTTTGCAGCCAATGCCACGGGAGCTGTGTTGGCATCTTTGGCCGGTTATTTTCTGGTGAGGCCGCGGATTGTTGGTAGGTGATAGGTGGTAAAGGTTATAAGTATTCCGTTATTGTGCTCAGCTTGATGCCGTTTGAGCCTTTTATCAGGATGGTTTTTCCACAAGGCTTTTCTGTTTGCAGGGTGGCAATAAGCGATGGCGCGTCGGGATAGGTGGGATAGGTATGGCGGGTGGCGGCAAACAGCTCTCCTACCAATACTACGTCCTCAAATTCGCATTCTTCCAGATAATCTACCACTTTCTGATGTTCGTTGGCACTCTCTTTGCCCAGTTCGCGCATGTCTCCCAAAATCAGCATTTTCTTTTCTGCCTGTATGTGGCGGAAGTTGCCGATGGCAGCCTTCATGCTGGTGGGGTTGGCGTTGTAGGCATCGATAATTAGTGTGTTGTCCACCGTTTTTTTCAGTTGTGAGCGGTTGTTTTGCGGAACATATTCTGCCAGTGCCCGGTCTGTCTGTTCAGCTTTTATGTTGAAGAAACGTCCGATGGCGACGGCAGCAAGTGCATTGGGGAGGTTGTATTCGCCGATAAGCTGCGTCTGCACGATGTGGCGTTCCTCTTCCCGGTCTGCTTTCCATTCGAAGGTGAGGTATGGAGAATTGCCGCAGATGTGTCCGCTGACGTACAATCCTTCTTCGCTGCCGTAGGTGATTGGGGTCAGCCCATGCGCCATCTCTTTCAGATACGGATTGTCGGCGTGGATAAAGATGGTGGCGTTTTTGCGGGTTCGCAGGAAGTCGTACAGCTCTCCTTTGGTCCGGATGACTCCTTCAAAAGAGCCGAATCCCTCCAGATGTGCTTTTCCCACGTTGGTGATGATGCCATAGTCCGGCTCGGCAATTTCTACCAGTTCCCGGATGTCGCCGGGATGACTGGCACCCATCTCTACGATGGCAACTTCGTGTTCCGGGCGCAGGCGCAGCAGGGTGAGGGGCACGCCGATGTGGTTGTTCAGGTTGCCTTGCGTATAGAGGATGTTGCGCGATTGCGAGAGCACGGCGGCAATCAGTTCCTTGGTGGTGGTCTTTCCGTTGGTTCCGGTGATTCCGATGATGGGCGTGCCCAGTTGCCTGCGGTGGTGGCGTGCCAATTCTTGCAGGGTTTTCAGGCCGTTTTCCACCAGAATGTATCGCACGTCTCCGGCAGGGGCGTATTCTGTTTCGTCCACCACGGCGTAGGCGCATCCGCTTTCCAGTGCTTTGGCGGCAAAGGCGTTTCCGTTGAACGACTCGCCTTTCAGGGCGATGAACAGGGAGGCTTCGGGGCAATTGCGGCTGTCGGTGGTGACGCAGGAGCACTGCTGGAATATTGAATAAAGAGTAGTTGTATCCATAACCGATTTGTTTTTTAGTAATCGCATTGATTTATGTGGTGCAAAGATAAAGCATTAATCGCTATGTTGTCATGGTGGTGTGGAAATAAAAAAAGGTTCATCGTTGTGATGAACCTTTCTGCTCTTCCTCTTGGACTTGAACCAAGGACCCTCTGATTAACAGTCAGATGCTCTAACCGACTGAGCTAAGGA
>NZ_JAICZW010000155.1 GCF_029057325.1 Bacteroides sp.
TGCTTCTGTCATATTACAAAAGTAATCACTTTAAAGAAAACTACAAATAGTTACCCCCAATGATTATCGGGTGAGCCATAACTATGGATTATACAATGCCTAAATACGAGAAGAGTATCTTATCTCCTGATAAAGTACATTTCTTCTATTATGATGTCATGCGTAATTTGGAGGACAATTCAATCTTTCTCTATGATTGGAACCATGATATTCAAGCCTACTTGGATAATAAAAATATTGTAATAGAAGCAAAAGAAAAGGATGTTCTTCCGACGACTATCGAAAAGGACAAACTTCATTTTACAATCCGTGAACAGGATGAAAATAATAAGGCCGTTGCTTTCTTCAACCACCTACGGAACGCTTTCGCCCATCTACGAATCGTGCCCGAAGGTGAATACCTAAATATAACAGATGGTTCTTGGAAAGGGAAAGAAAAGGATAAACACTTTGAGAGAACGATGATAGGGCAGATTAAATACGAAGATTTGAAAGAATTATGTTTCCTCTTCTTTAAACAAAGAGATAAATTCATAGAAGAAAATAATATTTAGAACTATCATTCTATTAACGAGGTAGCCAACCTATCTATTTGAATGGATAAGTTGGCTTTCTTTACAACTTGCCCTCCTGCCTGTTGATGTCCGGATATGCTTTTTTCAGTTCCTCCACGCTGTTGCCGATGGTGCTGCCACCCGAAGTGGCGAAGGGAGATTGTTCTTATTCCTTTGCTGGCTGTTTTTTCGAGAACACCTCTACGATGCCCGGCAATGTTGTAAGCAGTTTCGGAGTGATGTCTCAATGCAGGCAGATACCTATATGCCCGGATGCCTCCCTGTTCGGTTGCAAAAGTAGGTATTCGCCACACAAACCATCATACACAAAATACGGGTTTAGCATCCTTTTTTTCAGGAAACATACCCGGAATGATTTATTCGCTCCTTTATGCAAACACTTCCAATGCGAGTTTGATTATAAAACAACTTGTAAAGCCATTCCCTAATTCATAAAAAGGAGCATCCGATAGTTGGATTAACAGCATGCGACACCCAACATCCACATAGCATAACAGACTATCAATCAGCGACATCATACTTTATTTTCTCTTTATCTTTTTTAAAGTAAAACTTTATCGGGATTAAAGTAACACTTTATTAGGATTAAAGCAGTTCTTTATCGGGATTAAAGTGACACTTTATTAAAACCAAAGTAATGCTAAAAAAAAGGATAAAGAAACGCCGTTGCTTCAAATCCCGGAAGAATAAAAAGCCAGCCTACCCGACTACGGATAAGTTGGCTTTTTCAAAAGAAAGAAAGACATTTTTCAGCCCTAAAACTTGATAGTTTGCCATAAAAGCCGTATTTTTGAAGAAAACGGGGTGAAAGATGGCAAATCTGTTGATTCCGGGCATATCCCAGGCAGAACAAGATTCGTTGTACGGCAAACTGAACATGTACAACGAAGGAAGAGTCTCCTACAAAGAGACGGGCGCATATCTTGTGGCATTGCCACGTCCGGAACACCCCTTATACACCCTGTGGATTTACTCTCCCCTGCCCGAACGGCAATCCATCTTCTTCATTTGCGACCTCTCCGCAGATGTTCATGAAGCGCTACGGATGGCAAGCACGCTATGTTTCTACTCCCCCCGATGCCTGTTTCTGGTGGAGTACAACGCCAAAAGGATGCAAAACAGGGGGGATGACATCGTCTTCTTCGGAAAGTATCGCGGGCACTTCCTGCACGAGATACTGCGCATAGACCCCGACTACCTCTCATGGATAGCTTTTAAATTTGAGCCGAAAATACCTAAACAAGAACGTTTCGTGCAAATCGCCGGCATCTATCATTCTGTCCACCTGGACATCCAACGGAGAAAAATGCAACAAGCAAACAGCGGAAACCGCTTCTTAGGGAAGGAAGGAGAAAAAGTGGAAAATCTGACCCTGACCGTGCTCAGCGTCAAAGTGGAGGACAATCCCTATAAGACACAGGTGAAAGGTGCCACGCCCTACTTCTATGTGCGCCAAGTGCTGAAGTTGAAAGATGCCGCAGGGAATATGGTATCATGCCGCATCAATGCCCGCACGGCAAGCCGGACTTCCTGCCAGTTGCCCGCCGTCGAACACGCCTATCAGGTAGGGGAAATCATAAGAATAGCATCGGCACGCATCGCACGTACTTATATGATAGGGAACACCCGATATACCCGGCTTACGCACATCAAGAAAGAGTAAGCCGGGCATTCGGCATTCGGCTTCTTATTCTGTCGTCAACGGACGCTTCTTCCAGTCGTCCTTCACATAGCTATCGGGATAGACGGTCTTGTCTGTCACCACGCCGCCTTTCAGGTGAATCCAGGTCGTAAAGGTACGTTCCCCTTCTTTCAGCTGAATCACACGCGCACCGTTGGGAAGGTGATTGTACACGGTATTACCGCCGGTATAGCGGCCGTAAGCCAAAAGGATGCCTCTCCACATCACCGAATAATCGTTGTCGTGGTCGTGTCCGACGAAGATTCCCATCACATCGCCCGCCTCCTTCATGGCAGTAAACATACCTGTGTTCATGGCAGGAGCGCACGCTGTTTCCATACGCGTGCCCCGCAGAATAGCCGTTTCAGAGGCTGCCGCCTCGTTATATTCCGGCAGGGGGATGTGGAAGAACGCCAACGCCGGAAGCGGTTGCCCGCCGTTCGCAGCCTTATAGGAGGCACTTTGCCGACGATACCAATCCACTTGGTCGAAAGTAAGCCAATCATAGCCCTTCACATCAGGCAGTTTGGAATAAGAGTGCGAGTCTATGCAATAGAGCAAGGCCGCGTCTTTCTTGCCATCCGAAGACTTCACCGTAAGAACGTGGTCGGGAGACTCCTTGCTTCCACGGTCGGGCTGCAGATTGAAAGGCACGGAACGGATGATGTCATAGAGTTCGGCACGTGTCTTTCCTTGTTCGTCGTCGTGATTGCCAAAAGTCACGACAAAAGGCACCTTACGTTCGGAAACACAGGAAAGCACCGTACGCATACCTATATCACCGGGTGCGGCATATATCACATCGCCCGTAAAAACCACCAGGTCGGGATGTTCGGCATCAATCACTTCGCCAATACGCTTCAAGGCAACATCCGAAGCGGGATTACCATACTTAAAATGCACATCCGTAAACTGGACAATTTTAAACGAACCGTTCTTATCGAACTTCAAAGGAGAGACTTGCGCCCGACAAAGACCGGCAAATAGGCATGCCAAGCAGAAAGTAAAGAATGTTTTCTTCATATTATGAATGTTTTTAGTAAAAAAGAAACGAGATAATCACTCTTTGGCTATCAACACGGTGGCATAAGCGGAAATACCCTCTTCCCTGCCCGTAAAGCCCAATTTCTCTGTGGTAGTAGCCTTGATGGAAACATCGTCTTCATCAATCCCCATCACGGCAGCAAGGGTCTGTTGCATCTCGGGGATGCGGGCTTTCAGCTTGGGACGTTCGGCGCAAACGGTGGCATCTATATTGCCTACGGAATAGCCCTTCGTCGCTATCAATCCGACAGTCTTTTTCAACAGAATCTTGCTGTCTATATTCTTGAACTCACCCGCCGTATCGGGGAAGTGGTAACCGATGTCGCGCATATTGGCCGCTCCCAGCAATGCGTCACAAATGGCATGGATGAGCACGTCCGCATCCGAATGCCCCTGCAAACCTTTCTCATGTTCCAGGCGGATACCGCCCAGCCACAACTCGCGTCCCGCCACCAATTGGTGGACATCGAAACCGAAACCTACACGTATCTTCATATTGTTGCTTCTTTAAGTTGATACGAAAGTACGGAAAAAATAGGAACAAGAGAAGAAACAAGACACAAATTGCACGGATTACGCCGTTTTTTGCTCCCCTTGTGGGAAAAAAATCGAACGTAAACCGTGCAATCGATATGGAGTATGAAGAATATGTTACGGTCTGTCGGGCAGGCTGTCTACAATTCCTTTATAAAAAGCTCTCACATCTTGCCAGTGATAGAAAGGAGCCATATCCGTCTTCACCGGGATACTTACTTCATGCTCGTGTAGCAACAGTTTTACAATCACATCTTCCGGCGAGCCTTTCTTGCGGAAGAACACCAGCTGTATATTTCCTGCCATCGGCGCAACCTTGTAATTGCACCACGCCTGATAGAACTTATCGGGGTCGGCCTCCTCGTTATAGCAGTTCTCCAACTTCATCAATCCTGCCAGAGGGATAATGTTTCCATCATGTGCAAAGCGGAAAGTAGCCGAGTTTCTACCCGAAGCAATAGCCTCATCGGCAGCGGCAATGATGTTCTCCAATGTCGGTTTGGCGTTTGCCACCATCAGTCCGTTGGTCATGGGCGAGGGACCGTCGCACACGTAGTTCTTGTAGTTGTGTATCTGCCAAATATCGAATAACTCTTGCTTCTCAAAAATATCATAGAACGATACTTCCAGCTCCACGTTCTGCATGTCTGAGGCTATCGCATAAAGACCGCGCATCAGTTCCTCCGGATTCACACGTTTATGGACAAACTCTTTATCGGAGAAAAGTGAGTTCATCAGACGTTCGGGACGAATATGGCTCTTCTCGAATTTGCGGAACTCCTCGTACCAAGGTCCCTTGTGCGAAGTGAACTTCATGGCTTCCTGCGTATGAAAGTTCAAGTAAGGCATGTATTTGTTGCTGGATTCACGCTCAATCTTCAGCTGGGGATTGAACTCCTTCAGACGTTCGCAAAAGGCATCCATACTGAGTACACAACGTATTACGAGTGTGGCACATGCCGACATCTCCGGCGCACCTTTAAAGACTTCGGGAAATGCCTGATACATACGTTCGGCAATACCGCGCTGCTGATCCACGCCCACTGGGCTCAAGTCTCCACCGTGTCCTTCGGCATCTGCCCAGACAATAGCCAACCGCTCGCGCACATCTTCGCCCAGCGGAGTGAGTTTACCCGCCAGATGTGCCTTTTCAAACACTTCCATCACACGGATATACTCCTCGTCAGAAATCAGCCAGCGCGAGCCATGACGTCCGAAGTGACTGATATAGAAAGGCTCGTAACCTTTCGGTGCCTTGGTCTGTACACCCGGTGCCGGATAGGCATAATACACTCCTCCGGTAACGGCAATGTTATCGAAGATTTCTTCGCGCGTGGCTTGTGCATACGACGATGTATGCACAGTCAATGTGGCAAAAAGAATGGTAGAAAAAACGATTCGTTTCAATCTAAAATTCATAGGATAATAAAGCTTTTCAGTTCAAGAAATCAGGATTTTGTGTCAAATTAGGATTGGTAGTAAACTCGTCCTGCGGAATGGGAAAGAGGTTGTATTTGTCGTCCACATCCTTACCCATGTAAGAACCTGTCACGCCATTATCACTACCTTTCCAGTCCCAGTTATATCCCTTGGTGAACTTACCAAAACGAATCAGGTCCGTACGGCGAACCAACTCCATGTGCAACTCGCGGGCACGTTCATCCAAAAGGAAATCAAGATTCAACCGACTGTCGCTGATGCGTCCCGATACGCCATTACCATATTTGCCGGACATGTAAGCACGGTCTCTGATTTCATTCACATACTCCAACGCTTCAGTACGCGAACCACCTTCGGCGCCACGCAGAATAGCCTCAGCCGCCATCAAATAGGCATCTGCCGTACGGAACATCGGATAATCGACAGAAGAGTACTTCGTGCCGCCTGGTTCCAGTTCACTGCCGTCTTTGCGCACGTTTCTCCACTTGATGCAGGCGTAGCCGTTATTGAAATCGCTCTGGAACTCCTTGCCTTCTACCCAAGTTTCTTTGGTGTGGCCGATAGAGAAGAATTGGGCACGCTTGTCTTTCTTGCCGTTCCCCCAGATGTCATCTGTCACAAAAATCTGGTCTTCTTCTTCGAACATATCCACCAGCTGTGTCTTTACGCGAGCATTGCCCCAAGTGCCATTCACACCTATCCGGATATAGTTGCCCATATCTCCATTCATCAACGCCTTAATCAGGAAGTTAGTACCTGCGCTACCTTGCGCATAGTCTGCATCCTGCACCAGCGGCCAGATGATTTCAGAACAAGTTTCATTGTCTGCCAAGAAGATGTGGCGATAATCGGAAGCCAGCGGATAATTACCTTCCGTAATTACCTTTTTGGCATATTTGTATGCGTTTGTGTATTCATTCTTTCCTACCCAAGTTTCGGCATTCAAGTAAACACGTGACAGCAAGAACCAGGCTGCTACACGATCCACACGGGCATATTCGTTCTTTTTGGGTTCTTTCAGCTGGGTGGTCAATTCTTCCAGTTCGGACACCACAAAGTTGTAGATTTCCTTGCGGGTGGCTTGCTTGGGAATGTCACCTACTTCCATCGTTTCGTCCACGAAGGGTGTAGAACCGTAAAGGTCGCAGAGCATGCTGTAACTATAAGCACGGATGAAGCGGGCTTCTGCACAATAGTATTGATACTCGTCTTTCAAGGCTTCATACACACCTCTCTCCTGCAGTTTGCTCTCTGTACATTCACGTAGGAACTCGTTGCAATAGTTAATGGTCATGAAAAGACGGTAATAAGGATAACCCACAATCTCAGTAGAAGCATCCCAATTCAAGTAAAGCATGGCACGTACACCCTTGCTGCCACCGGACTGGAATACGATTTCATCCGTACAAGCTTCCTGCAAGTAGAACAAGGCACGAGTATAACCAGAATATCCTTCATCGATGCCCGACACATCGCCGTCTCCTCCGTCACCACCCTTCTGCCCTGTCTGTATCAGGGCAGCATAACACTTGGCAATCATGCCGATATAGCCCTCGGGAGTAGAGTACACCATCTCACCGGTCAGTTCGTTATCATCCAGCGGCAATGTATCCAGGTCGCCCAAACAAGAAGCAAAAAGTGACACAGCCAGCAAACATACTGTTACTAATTTGAAATATCCAGTTTTCATAATCATGTATCTGTTTTTAGTCATTAAAAATTAAGGTTAACTCCCAGCATGAACGTACGCGGACGCTGATAGATGTTTTTATCAATTCCGTTATAAAGCTCCGGATCAAGACCAGAGTATCCGCTCAAAGTGCATACATTCTGTACGGCGAAGGAGAGACGGAGCGATGTCCCGTCGTTCCATAGTTTATTGAACGTATGACCGATGGTGATATTGTCTATACGAAAGAAGTTGCCTCTCTCCAGGAAATGGTCGGTGAACTGGCGGTCTTGCGTAAACTTGTTTTCGAGCGTAGAACGCAGGATGTTGCTGGAAACGCCGTTGCTGCCATAGAGTGCATCCAAGGAGTTGGAAGCAGCCACATAGTTATAGACATAGAAACCGAAGCTACCGTGTCCGTTGATGCCCAAATCCCAATTCTTGTAGGACAGTCGGGTGGACAGACCGCAATAATAAGGGGCCTTGGAACTCTTGCCAGTGACGTACTTGTTAGAGTCTTCTTCGCTAGAAGTGATGGAGCCGTCTTTGGCAATGTATTTACCGTCCAGCGGCTGTCCGTTTTCGTCATAAGCTTGCTTCAGCAGATAATAGGTATTCGGAGTCTCGCCTACCATGTGTACTTGCAGATAGCGGCCTGTACCTCCGGCGTTACCTGTCTTTACGTAGTTGCTCTCGTTGTCGATGGTATTCAGCTTAGTAATCTTTGAGGTATTCCAAGTGAAGTTACCGCTGATGTTCCATTCCCAATCTTTGGTCTGGATGGGAACCAAGTTCACACCAACTTCAAGACCTTTGCTTTCCATATCACCGATGTTGGTTTCGATACGGTTGGTGAAGTTACTGCCGGCAGGTACAAAAATGTCGTTCAGCAGGTCTTTCGTGTTACGCCAGTAGTAGTCAATCGTACCCGAGATGCGGTTGTTCAAGAAACCGTAGTCGATGCCGATGTTGTAAGTTTCTGTAGTTTCCCATTTAATGTTGGGATCGTAGCCGTTGGGACGGTAGGTGGTGTACCACTTGTTACCGAACAAGTATCTGGACTCATCGTAAGATGCAGTATAGGTGGACAAATGCTGGTAATAGGAACCGATGGACTGCTGGCCGGTCTGACCGTAGCTCAAACGGAGTTTCAGGTCGGATACGATTTTGTTGTCTGCCAAGAAAGCCTCATCGTTCACACGCCATGCAGCGGCTACGGAAGGGAAGTAGCCCCAACGTGTCTTGGGCGAGAAGCGAGAAGAAGCATCGGCACGTAACGTAGCAGTCAGCATATAACGCTGTTTCCAAGAGTAGTTCAATCGACCGTAGAAGGAGAGCAGGTAAAGTTCAGCTTCCTCGTGCTTGGGAGAGGTAAGATCCTCACCCTTGGTGTCGGTAGTGGTATCATGGTTCTTGTACCAGAAACGTTGCCAGCCGTAACCAGCCATGACATTGAGATTATGGTCGTTGAAGTCTTTGGCATAGTTGGCATAGAAGTCGAGTAGTGTATTGCGTTTGTCGTTATGATATGTATAACGCTTTCCGGTACCATCCTGTTCGTTGCCGGTGTACATAGCGGGGGCCAAATCAGGCATGTTATCGTGTTTGTCTTCCGTCAGGAAATCATACCCCATATTCAGGTTCAGTCGAAAGTCTTCAAAACCGTGTATCTTATAATCGAGGGCAATATTACCGATGGAGCGTTTGGTCTTGTTCTGCTTGTCGGCAAGTTCCAAGTCGGAGACGGGGTTTGAGGCAGCTAACGTGATGGGGGTATTACTTGCACCCATCCACATATAGTAACCCAAACCTACATTACCGTCATAATTCTGATATACAGGGCGTGTAGGGTCAAAACCTACGGCACTTCCGATGACACTGGTGGAAACCGGCTTTTCGTCCTCAATGCTACCCTTGATATTGATGTCAACAGAGAGATGCTTGTCGAAGAACTTGGGCGACAAACCGATACTGGCATTGAGGCGCTGGTAGTTGTTGTTTTTCAACGTACCGTTCTGGTTGGTATAGCCCACGGACACGCGGTAAGGCATATTCTTCAAAGCACCAGTCATGGAGAGGTTGTGGTCTGTACCCATTGCCACGCGGTAGATTTCGTCCTGCCAGTCGGTATTGACATCACCCAGCTTGAAAGCCTCCGGAGCATTGGCATACTTGGCAAAGGTTTCGCGATATTCGGAAGCGGAGAGTACATCCAGTTTCTTATACACATTGCCCACCGTCACGTTGGCACTATAGCTGAAAGAGGGACGTGAAACACCGTCGGTGCTTCCTTTCTTCGTAGTGATAATGATGACACCGTTGGAGGCACGCGAACCGTAGATGGCTGTTGCCGAAGCATCTTTCAATACCGTAAACGAAGCAATGTCATTCGGGTTGATAGAGCTGATGGAGGCGTTGCTGACAGGCACACCGTCGATAACTATCAGTGGATCGTTGTCTGCTGACAAAGAAGCTCCCATACGGATACGGATGGTACCGCCGCTACCCGGAGCACCGCTACCCGGTACAATGTTCACACCGGCAACCTTACCCACCAGAGCGTCTTCGGCAGTCAATTGTTTTCCTTTGTTCAGTTCGTCCGGCTTTACAGTTAGCAGAGAACCAGTGACATCCCCTTTCTTCACTTGACCGTAACCGATTACAACGACTTCGTCCAGCATCTCCGTATCTTCCTGCAAAGTGATGACGAGCGGTGTATTGCTGCCGGTAACCGTCAGTTCCTGGCCCTTAAAACCGATACATGTAATGGAGAGAATATCATTGACGGCAGCTTTCAAAATAAAGTTACCGTCCACATCAGAGATAGTTCCCACAGAGGCACCCTTTATCAAGATGTTAGCCCCAATCAGTGGTTCACCTGTGTGGTCTTTCACATGTCCTTTCACTGCAACATCTTGTGCCGAAAGTGACAAAGACAAGAGCAATCCCAGCAACGGGAGAATACTCTTTGCGATTTTAATCATGCTTTTCATATAATACAATATATAATTAATAAAAATAATGTTTGCCAAGAAAAGGAACCAAGCACGCTCGGTTCCTTGCAATCCTTAGACCCAATCTTCTTAACTAATACTTATCAAAAAATTACAGTTAACTTTAATCTTTTGTCGATGTTGCAAAGGTATATGATTAACTGTCCCGCGAAAAAGGCGGGTAGAAGCTTAAAGTAAACGCAAGCAGATTAGCTTTATCTATAAAACTTTAAAAAACAATATATTGTAAAAATAAGCAGGAAATAAGAAAGTAGATTCACATAGAGGGCATAGGAGGAGTTTTACCCTATTTTCTGCACCATATTCAGGAAATCTTCTTTAGAAAGGAAGGATTTGCTCCGCACTTTCAAGCGGTAATTATATACGGTCTGCGAAGAGTAATGCAGGAAGGTGGCAATCTTTCCACTATCTGAAATTCCCAACCGAATCAAGGCAAACACACGGAGTTCCGGAGTCAGCAGTTCGCCCTCTTTAGGATAAATGCGCTTGTTCTCCTGCAAAAGGTTATTAAAGTCATTCACAAACTTAGGATAGAGTTTCAGAAAGACGCTGTCGAACGTATGGAAGAATTCTTTCAAGTCGCTGGTGACAAAGGTGGTGGAGTGGATGGCTTTCACCAGATCGTCCAACTGCCCGGCCTTCACTTTCCTTGCCAGCATCTTGCGGAATTCTTCCTGCTTGTCTATATAGACGGAACACATGTTGAAGACGTAGCCGATATACTCCTCCTTCACACGATTCGACTCCTGCAACCGAGCATTCAGTTCCTGCAAGTCACCGTTGATGTGCTTCAATTCCTTGTTCATGCCATCCATGGTCTTTCTGGCAAGGGAAAGGCGCTTCATCTGATGATAAATATAGACCAAGGCTACCAGCAATGCCGCCGCCAGGATGGATATCCATATAAATAAGGTGAGCAGCTGTTCTTTTTCCTCATGCAACTTGGTCTCGTAGGTGGAGTTGATGACAGGCAACATCCTTGAAATCTCCATCGTACGGTAGTGGGCATTACAGAAGGTAGCATCTTGTATGGAGCATTCCATATAGGTATATGCACGTTCTATGTCGCCCTCGCCATAGAGCAGGTTGGCAAGTTTCCAAAGCGATATGTATTCCTTTGTTCCGCTTTGCACGTCAGCTATTGCCGAGATGGCAAGATATTTCTTTTCTTGCTTGTGGTCTCCTTTGGCACCATAAACGCCTGCCAATGCAACAGAAGGAATGGCAAGGTTGAAGTCCTTCCGGCTATGGATATCATAGCAACCCTCCAAAACCCCTATGGCTTCGTCATACTTACCCTCATATAGTAGTTTGTCGCCCAAAATCAGTTGATAGCCTTGCGAATCGGGATGCTTCACACGCAGAATGGAGTCTTTGTATTGATATGCCAGCCGGGAGTATGACGCCTGCAATTCTTCTGAAAAAGCATAGGATGCCATCAGCGTGTACACTTTATGATAAAGATTATAGTAGTAGAACATATCTATCGCACCCAGTTCCTTCTGGGGAATATTTTCCAAAATTTCCAGTCCTTCCTTATACATTCCTGTACCAATCATCACCTCTGCCACACGCATACGGGCAGAGTAGAGATGCGATGCTACGGACATACGCTGGGCTACTTCCACGCAACGGTTTGCTGCCCACAAGGCAGAGTCCATGCGGTAGGCGCTGTATTTGCCGAACAACTCCTGATAGATTTCCAGCAATTCCGCATCGGAACGGGTAGCCTTCAATTGGCACTGCAAGGCATTGATTTGAGACTGACGTTCCAGTGTGTATCGTTCACGCCCCTGCACAGATGTATCAAGCACCCGAAGCAATGAATCCACCTCTCTATCTTGGCAGAATAAAGGCATAGTGCAAAACAAAGCGAAAAGGATGGCAAACAAACGTTTCATGCAATACGATTTCTCTGTCTATAGTTCAAGATTATACCACAAAAGTAAACATTTACCCGTCGATTACAAAGTTTTTTTGGACAGAAGATGTTTGGACGAGGTTAGTAAAGGGGTACTTTAGCGTTATAAAGCAGAAGTTTAGTAAGCTAACATAGAGGTTTACGGACAAAATCCCGAATGCCAATCAGCGTATATTGAAATCGAGTACTTTCTCTTCCCCCAGATACCCTTGCAGATGCTGCCCGATGCTGACAGGCCCTACGCCCGCCGGTGTACCCGTGAAGAGCAAATCGCCTATTTTCAGTGTCATAAAGCGGCTGACATACGCAATGATATCATCCACCCGGAACAGCATGTCCGATGTATGGCCCCGTTGCACCTCCCGGTCATCAATCGTCAGGTGGAAGTTCAGATTCTGCACATCGCCCCCCACCTGTTCCAACGGAACAAACGTGCCAATCGCTGCCGAATTGTCGAACCCCTTGCAGAGTTCCCACGGATTGCCAGCCTCGCGGAACTTGCGCTGCAAGTCGCGGGCGGTAAAGTCAATGCCCACCGTCACCGCATCGTAATAGCGGTGTGCGAAACGAGGCGCAATGTTCTTTCCCAGACGGCAGATGCGCACCACCACTTCCGTCTCATAGTGCACCTCATTGGAGAAGTCCGGAATAAAGAAAGGCTTGCCATCTTTCAGAATAGCCGAGTCGGGCTTCATAAATATAACCGGTTCCTTGTTCTCCTGCGTATGCCCCAATTCCCGGTTGTGCAGGGCATAGTTCATTCCTACGGCAATAATCTTCATTATTTGATTTTGTTAAAATTCAGTCGGTTAAACATCACTGCCAGATGGGCATAAAGGGAAGTGTTCTGAACAACAATGTCTTCGGGAACGCGGATTCGGAACGGAGTAAAGTTCCACACCGCCTTGATACCACCCGCCACCATCGTGTCCGTTATCTGCTGAGCTATTTCAATAGGTACTGTCAACACACCGATATTGACATCATACTCACGCATCTTCTGCATAAACTCATCCGAATGATAAATAGGGATACCGTTCAGCGTGGTGCCCACCAGCCCGGGCTTCACATCGAATGCAGCTACAATCTCCAAGCCGAAATGATTCAAACCCGAATCGTGCAACAAGGCACCTCCCAAACTTCCGACACCGAAAAGAAAAGCTTTGTGCATATTGGTGAATCCTAAAAAATCTTCCAATACGGCTATCAGCGCATCCACTTCATAACCCACGCGCGTGCGCCCTGCAATGTTCACATACGAAAGGTCTTTGGCTATTTGCGAGGCGTCAATGTTGGTCTCCTTAGAAATCTGAGTAGAAGAAACAAAGTTCTCGCCCTTTTGCTTCAGTAACTTTACATTAGAAAGATACCACGGAAGCCGGCGCAAGGTAGGTTCCGGCACTTTGACTGCTACTCTATTATGCAACGAACTGCTCATAATTTTCTATTTAGGTTCACGTTTTGCGCTTGGCAAAAATAGTGCTTTTTTTCCAATCAACTATATGGACGCGACAAAAGCTTAACAAATTTCTACAAAGAAGCTGTGTCAGAGCACAAGATAAAAACTCCTAAAAATTGCATAACTCCACACAATGTATTACTTTTGGTACACTTTTCATTTAACGAAGTTAGAGGAGGTAAAAAGAAATATCAGCCGACAAGCTGGCTTAGGGGGGTAAAACCGAAACTTCGGCAACGGCATCATACACAAGCGTATCGGCACTACCTCCTATAACTCCTAACGGAACAAAGCGGAGTGAGAACTCACCTAATTCCTTAAATGAAAAAGTTGTGATTTTGATACCATTAACGAAAAAAATATGAAAAAGAATGATTGGAAAGAACGGTTGAACGTAGTCTATTCAACCAACCCTGATTATAATTACGAAACCAACGAAGAAAAAGAAGAAGAAACTACTCTCCCACCTGCCCAGCAACGCCTGCGCGTACAACTGGACCGCAAGAACCGGGGCGGCAAGGTAGTGACCCTTGTCACCGGCTTTGTAGGAACGGAAGATGACCTGAAAGACTTGGGCAAACTGCTGAAAAGCAAATGCGGCGTCGGCGGCAGTGCCAAAGAAGGGGAAATCATCGTACAGGGCGACTTCAGACAGAAAGTGCTGGAACTGCTGAAGAAAGAGGGATATACACAGACGAAACCAGTAGGATGAAAAGCGAAAAGTTCAAGCATAAACAAAGTATTCACTGCTATGACACTCTATTTTTTAATCTATTATTATTTACATATTTAGAGCTTGTTCAAGTCTCGGTTGATGATGTTTGGAGCAATGCGTCCGACTGCTCTTTATATGAACGGTAGCGTACTTTGCGGATTTGACTTTTAAGCCCCATCTGCACCATCAGTCGCTGAACAGTCTTGTGATTAAGAACAACGTCATTGTTGCGCATTTCAGCAGTTGCACGGCGATAACCGTAACGCCCCTTATGAGCGTGAAAAATTGATTTAATCATTTCTTTCTCACTCGCACATTTGTCTTTTGCCTTCAGACGCTTCAAATGATAATAGAATACCGAACCAGCCATCTGTCTCAACTCTAAAAGTAAGTCAAGAGGATATTCCGACCTTAGTTCGTCGATGGCTTTTGCCCATTGAGACGTGCTCTGGCTTCCTGTTCCTTGACTAAGGCCTCTACTTTTTTTTAGCAGCGCATTCTCCGCTCTCAGACGGAAGTTCTCTGCCTGAAGCTTCTCAAGTTCGGTCTGTGGTTCTCTTTTCTTTGGTCTTGCCATATCTTTGGGTGGGCGTCCTCGTCGTTTGTTATTGAGTGAGATACCTTGCTGCGCTGTCCTGACCCACCTCTGGATGGTGGAGCGGTTCAGATCATAACGGAGACAAAGTTTCTGAAAAGGTACGCCTTTGACCGTAAATTCTTCTACAATTTTTAATTTTTCTGCTGTAGAGTAATGATATGACCGCGTTCCTCGCAGACCGTCCTCGCCGTACTTCTGATAGCGAAGCAGCCATTGCCTGACCATCTTCCTGTCAAGTTGGAACTCTCGACATATTGAATCAATTGTTTCTCCGCAGAGAATGCGACTGACTATATCCAGCCGTTCTTCATAATTGTTGTGTCTATAATAATGCACCCCAAAAGTTAGACACAAAACTTTTGGGGTGCAGTTCATTGATCAGTATTTCTACTTACTAAAATTCAGCGTTACGCGGCGTGCGTGGGAACGGTATCACATCACGAATGTTCGTCATACCTGTAACAAACAACAGCAGACGTTCAAATCCCAATCCGAAGCCGGAGTGAGGGCATGTACCGAACTTACGGGTATCAAGATACCACCACATATCCTTCATCGGGATATGAAGCTCCTCGATGCGTGTCATCAGCTTCTTGTAATCAGCCTCGCGCTCGGAACCACCGATAATCTCGCCAATCTTCGGAAACAACACGTCCATGGCACGAACCGTCTTTCCATCTTCGTTCTGCTTCATGTAGAACGCCTTGATTTCCTTTGGATAATCGGTCAAAATCACCGGACACTTGAAATGCTCTTCCACCAAATAGCGTTCGTGTTCGGAAGCCAAATCAACGCCCCAATATACCGGAAACTCAAACTTATGCCCTTTGGCAACAACCTCTTCCAAAATCTTGATGCCTTCCGTATAAGGCAGACGCACGAAATCCTTCTTTAAAACGCCTTGCAGACGTTCAATCAACCCCTTGTCGAACATGTCATTGAGGAACTTCACATCATCGGCACAATTATCTAAAGCCCACTGCACACAATACTTGATGAAGTCTTCCGCCAAATCCATATTGTCCGTGATATCGTTGAATGCAACCTCCGGCTCAATCATCCAAAATTCAGCCAAATGACGGGGAGTATTAGAATTCTCGGCACGGAACGTAGGACCAAACGTATAGATAGCACCCAATGCCGTAGCTGCCAGCTCACCTTCCAATTGACCGGAAACCGTCAGACTCGCCTGCTTTCCGAAAAAGTCGTCATCGTAAATGATGGAACCGTTCTCATCCTTTTTCAAGTCATACAAGTTCTTCGTTGTCACCTGAAACATCTGTCCGGCACCTTCACAATCGGAAGCTGTGATAATCGGCGTATGGAAATAGAAGAAACCTCTCTCATGAAAGAACTTATGAATGGCAATCGCCATGTTATGGCGAATGCGGAATACAGCACCGAACGTATTGGTACGGGGACGCAGATGAGCAATCTCACGAAGGAATTCCATGGAGTGCCCCTTCTTCTGCAACGGATAAGTATTATCGCAAACACCCAACACTTCTATTTCACGAGCCTGAATCTCAGCTTTCTGACCGGAACCTACAGATTCCGTCAACAAACCGTTCACGCTCAGACAAGCGCCCGTAGTGATTTCCTTCAGCATCTCTTCATCAAAGTTTGCCAAATCCACTACAACCTGCACATTATTTATTGTAGAACCGTCATTCAGCGCAATAAAGTTTACTTGCTTACTACCTCTGCGGGTACGAACCCATCCTTTCACGTTGACCATCACGCCAAAGTCTTCACGCTTCAGCAAATCAACAATCTTTGTTCTACTAATTTTTTCCATAAAACAGTTTTTAGACCTTATTATATATATTACTCAAAAGAACCCATACGCAGGAAGTTCACCTCCTGCTCCGTGAGGTAACGCCATTCACCGCGACGCAAGCCCTTCTTCGTCAAACCCGCGAAGTAAACACGATCCAACTTTATGACCTTATAGCCTAACGATTCGAAAATACGGCGCACGATGCGGTTCTTTCCGGAATGGATTTCAATACCGACATCATCTTTCTTCACCTCATCCGTATAGCTGATAGCGTCTGCATGGATTTCTCCATCATCCAGCTGAACGCCCGCTGCAATCTGTTCCATATCGGCCTTCGTCAAATTCTTATCCAAATGCACGTGATATATTTTCTTCTTCAGATACTTTGGATGCGTCAGTTTAGAAGCCAAATCACCGTCATTAGTCAACAGCAACACACCGGTAGTGTTACGGTCCAGACGGCCTACAGGATAGATACGTTCATCGCAAGCCCCTTTCACCAGATCCATCACCGTGCGGCGTGCCTGCGGATCGTCTGAAGTGGTCACCGTGTCTTTCGGCTTGTTCAGCAACACATAAATTTTACGTTCGATGCTGACCGGCTGATCGTGGAACTTCACTTCATCGCCATGCTTAATTTTAGTGCCCAATTCTGTCACCACTTCTCCGTTCACCGTGACCACTCCTGCCGTAATAAATTCATCAGCCTCGCGACGAGAGCAAACTCCAGCATTCGCCAAGAACTTATTTAAGCGAATCGGCTCGTTCGGATCAACAAACTGCTCCTTATACTCAATCTGCTTCTTCTTGCTATACTTGGCGTTCGGATCGTAATCAGCCGTACGACGGAAAGGACGGTTGTAACCGCCTCTGTTGTTATTATATCCACCGGGACGTCCTTCACCTGAATTGAAGCGCGGACGATAGCCCGAATTATTTCCATAAAAAGGACGTTGCGGACGGTCACCCTCCTCACTATTGTTGTAGCGGGGACGATAAGGACGGTCGCTGTTATAAGGACGTTGAGGACGGTCTCCTCCTTCTGCATTATAACGAGGGCGTGGAGAATATCCACCCGAATTATAAGAACGCTGAGGACGGTCACCATTGTCATTGTTGTAGTGAGAGCGGAAAGGACGGTCGCCCGAATTATTTCCGTAGGGACGTTGCGGACGGTCATCACTGCCATTGTTGTAACGTGGACGATAAGGACGCTCGCCGTTTTCGCTATTATTATAACGGGAACGGAAGGGACGGTCGCCATTCTCTGTCGAATTAAAACGCGGACGGTAAGGACGTTCATTGTTATAAACACGCTGAGAACGGTCACCATTGCCACTATTGAATCGCGGACGATAAGAGCGATCTCCGTTTTCACGATTGTAAGACGGACGGCTGTAGCCCCCTTCTCTGTAAAATTGATTACCATCACGGCCGGCGCCGAAGTTCTCCTCAGAGGAAGAAGCATCACGCCAAGTTTCGTTTTCTGTACTCATTGTTTTCTATTCGAATAAAATTAAACCTTGGCCTCACGGCCATTCATTTATACTATGATATTTATATGTTTCTATAACGATTGCCGGAGTCAAAAGATCTCCGGCTTCTTTTATCTTTTCAGATTCCTGTATAAGTATGCGGCGTAATCACACGCAACTCCTTCTTCACCTCTTCGCTTACGTCCAGTCCTTCTATGAATTCCTTGATAGAAACCTCCGTAATAGCCTGATTAGTACGGGTCAATGCTTTCAGTGCCTCGTACGGATGCGGATATGCTTCACGGCGCAGAATAGTCTGGATAGCTTCAGCCACCACACTCCAACAATTATCCAAATCCCGGTAAATGGCCGGCTCGTTCAGCAAAAGTTTGCGCAACCCCTTCAAAGAGCTTTGTATGGCGATAACGATGTGTCCAAACGGCGTACCCACATTGCGAAGTACTGTAGAATCCGTCAAATCCCGCTGCAAACGAGATACCGGCAGCTTCACCGCCAAATGTTCAAGAATGGCATTCGCCATACCCAAGTTTCCTTCCGCATTTTCAAAATCAATCGGATTCACCTTGTGCGGCATGGCACTGGAGCCCACTTCTCCGGCTTTGATTTTCTGCTTGAAGTATTCCATGGAGATGTACTGCCAGAAGTCACGGTTCATATCAATCATCACCGTATTGATGCGTTTCATGGCATCGAAAATGGCTGACAAATTATCGTAGTTGGAAATTTGGGTAGTATATTCCTCACGTTCCAAGCCCAACTTCTCTGCAACGAACTGGTTGCCGAAAGCCTTCCAGTCATATTCTGGATATGCCACATGATGGGCGTTGTAGTTACCCGTAGCACCGCCGAACTTCGCCATTATCGGGCAGGCCTTCAACGTAGCGAGCTGACGCTCCAGACGGTAAACAAAGACCATCACCTCCTTTCCCAAACGGGTAGGAGAAGCCGGCTGTCCATGCGTCTTGGCAAGCATCGGAATAGCCGCCCACTCTTCTGCATAGGTACGGAGCTGTGTTATCAACTCTTCAATCAGCGGATAATAGACTTTTTCCAATGCCTCCTTTACGGACAACGGAATGGATGTATTGTTGATATCTTGCGAAGTCAATCCAAAATGAATGAACTCCTTGTAATCATCCATTCCACCCAGCTTATCGAATTCCTCTTTCAAGAAGTACTCTACAGCCTTCACATCATGGTTGGTTACGCTCTCAATCTCCTTAATGCGGGCAGCATCGGCCTCGGAGAAGTTGCGATAAATGTTTCTCAAGGTCTCAAACACTGATTTTTCCACGCCTTGCAGTTGCGGCAAGGGCAGTTCACACAATGTGATGAAGTACTCCACTTCAACCTGTACACGGTATTTTATCAGTGCAAATTCTGAGAAATAGGCGGCCAGAGCGTCCGTCTTGCCCCTATATCGACCGTCAATCGGAGAGATTGCGGTAAGTAAATCAAGTTCCATACGTCGTATTTATGATGATAATTATCAGACAACAAAAATACTGCTTTTTTCCGAGTAACAAGATATAAAAAGGAAAGAATTTAGGGGTCAGCGGATATTTCTGGTTGGTATCCATTTCCTTTATGCGTACAAAGTAGCCAATCTGAACAT
>NZ_JAICZW010000156.1:0-27178 GCF_029057325.1 Bacteroides sp.
ATATATGTATATGAACAATCAGATTATTGAAAACATTGCCGCCAAGAATGGGTGGAATGTATTTGTGAAAGAATTACCGGATAGGGTGTCTTTCGATTTTCAGCGAAAGACACTCAGCGGGGTATCATTCTGCTTTACCGCAGAAATGAAAGATGGTAGTATGAAGTACTTAGTCCAAGAGATTGTTTCCTTTGTGGATGCTATCGAGCCGGAGACTTGTGCTGTAGAATGGATGATAAAATCTGGTGCGGTGATTCCGTATCGGTATCAGCAGGCGGTGGAAGATATGGATAATATCCGTACCGAGGCATGGTTACTTGCCTGTGAACTTTCTGACATTATAAGCGGAAAACCGATATGGACGACTCTTTCTGAAAAACGGAATTAACCAATTCCATTTTTTCGCTTGCGTCCCCTCTTGGGCATACCAGCGGTTTTGTAAGCAATCAAATCTCTTCCGTAAAACATGAGTTTTCCTGTTTCCGGCACTTTGACAAAAGGTAGCGGATATTCCGGACGATTGATATAAGCATAGAGCGTACATCTATGAACGCCAAGGTAGCGTGCCGCTTCACTGATGGAATAAGTTCGTTCCGGCTCCATCTCATTTGGGTATCTCCGTATCACCATAATTCGTTTTTCGTGTAAAACTACTGATGATGTGCATCTTCTGCAAGAGGTTAAACATGGGAACATATAGGAATTTGTGGGATTTTGTAGGAATATGAAGGACTCTTGTTTGATTCTATAGTGATGGTCTCATTAGCGAAGAGTACAGATAGGACTATGTGTTTTCTCAGATAGAAAAAGGCATATATTTCAGGGTTGACAAGGTTGACAAAGGTGATAGCCTTGAAACGGCTAATGAAGGCTGTGTGAAAGTCCCTGTAATACAATATATTTCTCCTTTTTTTAAGAAAATAAAGAATAAGAAATATAACTCATAGTTTGTCAACACTTGGCTTTGATATTTTGATTGGCACTTGATTTTGTCAACGTAGGTTCTGGAATTGATATGATTGATACTCTATGAATTGGTCTTTGTCAACGCTGTCAATCTCAAAATGTGTACATTTTATATTTCGAGGAGTATTTTTTCCAAACGGACATTCATGGATAGAAAGATAATGAAAGGATCATGTTTCATTTGTTCATCTGCGCCTCTCTGGATATTGTTTCGCAAAGTTGCCACAGGCATCGTCAAACATCAAATCCGTAGCACAAAATCTTCCTCAATCAAGTTGAGCGTATTTTCCACTCCTTGATTTGTCTTATTGACTGCCTGCGTTCTGAAAAGCAAAAAATATCCCTTCGGGCAAGCTGAAAACTTGCAGACAAAAGGGAAAACAATCAGAACGTATGGCACAGATGGACGATACAATCAGAAAGCAGTTGGAAAAGCCGCAGACATGGTTCTGCAAATATTTTCCAAAACGCATCCGAAACGTGGGTGAAAAGGAAATTGCCGACAGGCAGATGGTTTATGACTTCAAGGATGGAAGAGCCTTTGAGACAGTGGCACAAATGACGGCATCAAGTATGGTGGCGCAGTATGGAAATTCTTGTGGGAACATCGTGTTTGTTCCTGTTCCGGCATCAACAAGTCAGAAACACGAACTTCGATACAAAGCCTTCTGTGAAAGGGTGTGCGAACTTTCTGGAGCTATCAACGGCTATAACCATGTGAAAGTATGTGGGGAACGCTTGGCTATCCATGAGAACCGAAAATCAGAGAAAGCCATCCGCAAAGTGAACATTATTGAATTTGATGAAGAATGGTTCAATGGCAAGACTATCGTGGCATTTGACGATGTTATCTCTCGTGGCATTAGCTATGGCACTTATGCCAACCAACTTGAAAGTCTTGGTGCGAATGTGATTGGGGGTATCTTCTTGGCAAAAACTCATTATAAGGTAAGATGAATATGGAAACACTTGAATTGATAAGGGCTGAGTCTATAACCTTCACGGGACATCGGGATATTCCGGTGTCCCAAACTGACAGAGTGAAGGAGCGGCTAAAAATAGCAATTTCCCATGCTTACAAACATGGCAAGCGCAATTTTTATTGTGGTATGGCTTTGGGATTTGATAGATTGGCGGCAGAAGCAATCATTTCCCTCAAAGAGGAATTGCTCCATGTCAGGTTGATAGCTGTCGTTCCCTTTCGGGGACAATCCAATCGGTGGTCAGCCATTGAACAAAGGCGATATAGGCTACTTCTTGCCCAGGCGGATAAGGTTATTGTTTTGAGTGAGCACTATTATCAAGGATGCTTGCTCAGAAGAAACGACTATATGCTGGCACACTCTTGTGGTGTGATAGCCTACTTTGACGGCAAGCCGAAAGGAGGTACATATTATACTTGTGGGAAAGCCCGGAACAAAGGGATGGAGGTGGTTAACCTTTACGAAATCGGGGGTTAAGGCGATTTAAGATTGCTATTATTGATGAATTAAAGTGCAATTCTTGTGGAGTTTTTGCAGAAATTGCACTTTAATTTGTCTTTCATTGTGCCTATTATGTTATGCGTTATCATGATTCTATTTTATGTAGGCTTAATCGTTTAGTTCGTCAGCCACATAGAAGGTTATTTGGGTCGGGCTTATTTGAGATTAAAGAATTGACTCACTATACAAAACAATAAAACGAACAGAATACAATGATATATCCGAATAAAAACTACGGATAAGAAAAAAAATATGACGAAATCCAATGGAATAGAATATTTGTCCGTATAAAATATACGGATATGGAATAAATTCACTACATTTGCAGTATTAAAATTAATCCGATATGCTTAAAAAGTTCAGCGTTTCCAATTTTAAGGGTTTCGAGACAGAATTGTTGTTCGACCTTACTTCATCCAATGGTTACACATTCAATCCATCCTGTATCAAAAACGGTGTGGTAAATAATTGTATGGTATATGGTCATAATGGTTGTGGAAAGTCCAATTTGGGCCTGGCTATTTTTGATATTATAGGCCATTTGACTGACAAGCATAGAGACTTGCGAAGATACCAAAACTATCTGAATGCCTATTCTACAGATGAAGTAGCAAAGTTTTCCTATGAGTTTCTTTTGGAGGGTAACTTGATTCGTTATGAATACTTGAAAACGGACTATACCATTATTGTCTCAGAAACTCTTTGGATTAACGAGAAGGAAGTGGTAGGTTTTAATCGTTCTGGCGGCAACACTCGCTTTACTACTACACTGAAAGGCACTGAAACGCTTAATAAGGTGATAGAAGATTCAAGCCTTTCCGTATTGAAGTACATTAAAAATAATACAGTCTTGGCATCCAATGAAGAGAATAATGCCTTTGTCCGTTTTTATTCATTTGTAGAGAATATGCTTTTCTTTCGTTCGCTGGAAGATAGAATATATCTTGGTCAGGATGCAGAAATAAAGAGCCCCATCACTTCTGAAATCATAAAGCGAAATAAAGTACAGGAGTTTGAGGATTTTTTGAATGAAGCTCATGTGAAATGTAAATTGACAGTTGTTGAAACATTGAATGGTCAGGATTTGGCTTTTGATTTTGGTGAGAAAAAACTACTGTTTGCAAATGTCATGTCAACAGGTACCAGTGCTGTGATGTTATTCTTCTATTGGTATATGCTTATTCAAGAGGCAAAAGTTTCTATTGTATTCATTGATGAATTTGATGCTTTCTATCATCATGATCTTTCAAAGCTAATCGTAAGAAAGCTGATGCAGGTCGGCATTCAATTTATAGTTACTACCCATAATACTTCGTTAATGAGCAATGATTTGATGCGTCCTGATTGTTATTATTTGATGGGAAATAATAAGATGCTGCCTTTATCTCGATGTACAGACAAAGAATTGCGTGAAGTTCATAATATTGAGAAAATATATAAGGCAGGAGGATTTTATGTCGAATAAATGTAACACTCTTTTTGTTTTTGAAGGAGAAACGACAGAGGGCAATATCGCATCAAAGTTGGAAAAGTACTTTATGGGAGAGTCCTTAGCCATTAAATGTGCATTTTGCGGAGATATTTATCAATTCTATCGTAAACTAAAGGCGGAAGAGTTTTCGGTTGAAATACTTACTATGCTCAAACAACGCAATGAAAAGAATAGTAAGACTCTTGAAGGTTACGACAATGACAGTTTCGCATATATCTATTTCTTTTTTGATTATGACGGTCATGCAACCAAGGCCGATGACAAACAGATAGCAGAGATGCTTGACTTTTTTAATAACGAAACAGAAAACGGAAAATTATTTGTTAGTTATCCCATGGTTGAAGCTATTAGACACTATAAGGATAAGGTGTCTTTCAAAGATTTGATCGTTAAATGCAAGAAGGAGAATTGCCCGAATATTACAGACAGCAAGGAATGTGCTGAATGTTTGGAAGAACCTCATTACAAGACTTTTGTTCCCACTGATAGTAATTTGACCATCACGAAACTGGACACGATTGAAAAATGGAAAGAGATTATTGATGCCCATTTGTGTAAGGGCAATTTCGTGGTTAGTGGAATTTATTCACGTCCGAATGCCTTACTGGAGCAATCCGAACTTTTTCAAAATCAGCAACAAAAATATATTTCTCAATCTTGCCCTGTTGTAGCTGTATTGAGTGCATTTCCATTATTTATACAAAACTATTATGGTGTAGATAAACTCAATGAAAAGCTGGGATAGTTTATAACACACTAACTGTGAGAATAATAAAGCCAAGTATTCTGCATGAGATAGTGCTAATACTTGGCTTTAGTTTTTCACATTGTTATCCATGAAATAATGGACAATCCGAAACAGATTGTTTGAAGGATTGTTTTTCCTATGATGGTTATATGCAAGGAATATCATGCTAAATCTTTTTTCGCAGTGTCAGATATTCTTTCTTCATTTTCTAGTGCTTCCGACATATCTGTCACCATTTCCGTTTCCAAATCTAATCCAAACGCATCCTTCAGTTGCAAATAATCAAAACACAAGGCCTTCGGACGATTCACCTTGACTTTTCTGACTTGTTCACCATTGGCAATCTCTATCGTGTAGTCCGGCAAACCGCTTGGAAGCAGAATCGTAAACCGGTCCTGTTTCAAGCCTAAATAAGACGAGTGCGATTTCAGGTATGACATAATGGTGGACCAATTGGAACGGTTGGCGGTAGCATTCATGTTCCGGCTGTTGAACAAGGATGCCACTGCTGCCATATTCAGATACAGAACAGGACGAGCTTCCATGAACTCGATGTCCTCTTTGGCAGATAGTGGACGAAATGATTTCAAATACCGGATGTGGTAATGAGCCTTGTCGATACATTTTCCTGAAGTCTGGAAGCCTTGCAACATATTCCAGAAGTCGGCTACCTCGGAACTTTCCTGCGCCAGTTCGTTTTGGTTGCGTATTCCTTTGATGGCGGTCTCAAACAATTCGGTATAGCTAAACGGTACATCTATCACCGTTTCCAACGTGCGAAAAGTAGCCAGCGGAATCACCCAGTTTCCGAAGACACGGTCATGGATGGTCTCGTTTTCCAGCTTTGCGGCCAGTTCCCTCTTGGTGATGGAATAGATTTCCGGAAAATTCTTCTCGAACAGTTCCCGATGGTTCAACAGTTCTACGGTCAAGTGGGTCAGTCCCATGTTGCAGAGTGCGACCAAATCCTCATAGTTCCGTTTCTCCACTTGGCTGAACGAAGTCTTGGAGAATGCCAGGAAGATGACACGGGTATAGAGTGCCATATCCTGTGTGGGCTTGTCTTGTCCGCAAAGGGCAACTCCGGTACTGACGATGGTCTGTGCCGCCATTCCGTCTGTATTCGTGTTCTTCTTGGTCTGACCGCCACCACCTCAAAGCCCTTTGAGATAGGCTATCTTGCGGATGTCAAGGTCATTCTTGTACTCATCGAGGACCACCAAGGTATTGACCGCCTGTGATACACGGTCGTTCATCGCCGGAACAGATGTAACACCAAGATTGGGCGGATCCACTCCGTGCAGGAAAAAAGACTGTAGGGAGGTGGCAAGGGTGGTCTTGCCGGTCCCCTTCTCACCGAAGAGGTTCAGGATGGGAAAATGCCGGGTGCGTCTGAATATGATGTCACGGAACAGGGTGGCAAGGAGATAGCACAAGGCGATAGAGGCGTTCTCGCCGAACACCACAATCAGCCTTGATGCGAAATCATACAGTTTTACGCCATTGCGGTTCTCATGAACCATCAACCGCTCAAACTGAAAGATTTCCTGGTTGTGGAGATAAATCTTGGATGTCGCCGGAATATAATACGCTTTGCCGTTAATTCCACGGACGATCCCCAAGTCATCAACATTCTTGAAAGTGCCACCACACAATATGCCGTTGCCGAAAGTGAAAAACTCTTCGGATGCGTTCCAGCCCAATTTGCGGATTCGTTCCGCCGTGTCCGTCTTGGAGTATAGGTATTCCTTGACCCGGTTAAGCTTGTCAATCTTCGCCAGCCACACATAGTTGCCCAGTGAACCTGCCTTCTGCTGGAAATTGCTCAAAGAACAAAGCTCGGACTCTTTCAGTTCGATGACACGGCACACATTATATATGTTCCGCATCCGGAAGATGCGTGTCCCGTTGCTCTCGTCCTCAATGTGAAACAGCGGTTCCATGATGAAGTTGGAGATACGCATTGAATCTTCGTCCTCCCCACCAATGGCATAGTAACAGTTCTCCCGGACAAACAGTCCGAACTGACGCAGCAATTCCGCCTCCCTTTGCAGGTCGTTCATGGAGGACGGCAAGCCGTTTTTCTTCCGGGCTTCCCCACGAGCCTGAGCCACGGCGTCACGCCACAATTTTGCCTTGCCGTGCAACTTTGCCAACTGGTCAATGCACTGGTCAAACACCAACTGATCTTTGATGTAGCGCAGAAGGTCGGCTATCTCAGCCACACATTTCCGTTCTTCCACAAGAGATCCGGCTATGCAGAAACGCTTCTGAGCCAGCCACACGATAAAATGCTTTTCCTTGAGGGATGAATAATCCTCCTTGCAGTGGATGTAGCTGTCAGCGTCGTTTTTTTCGTCATGTTCCGCAAAGGGCAACTCTCTGACCGTCACATGGAATCCTTCCTTCATGGCAGAAGTCCCGTTTTCCATGACAGCCTTAAATCCGGGTCCGTATGGCTTTCCATCGGCTGTGTCCGAATCCGGTATGAAACAAAGCGAAGTCGTGAACCTTTTCAGTTGTTCAAACTGGCCGCTCGTCCATGCCGTGCCAAGAGCGGCTACGGTGTTTTCATAACCAATGGATTGCATCCTAAGCACATCCGGTGCACCTTCCACCACAATGAAATAATCGACATCCCGTTGCCGGCTTGCCCGGTCAATCCCGAACAGGGTTTTGCCTTTAGAGTAAACGGCACTGGTGGAAGAATTGATGTATTTCGGTGCTTTCTCACTACTGCCTATATACCGGGCGATATAAGCGATGATGCGTCCCCATTTGTTTCGGACAGGAATCATAACGCGCTGCCGGAACATGGCATAAATGCGACCGTCTTCACTGCGCTTGAACATTCCAAGCTCAAAAAGGATTTCTTCATTAACCCCCTTTGTCCGGCAATACTCGATGAATGTATTTCCGTCTTTCGGGGCATAACCGATTCCAGCGGTGGAACAGAACTCTTCCGACCATCTGCCATAAGCGTACTCACGAGCTTTCCGGCTTTCGTCTGTCATTGCCACTCTCAGGTTTTCCACAAAGAAGCGTTGAAGATGGTCAAGAGCGACAAGGAGTGACTCCCTATGCTTGATTTCCGTCAATTCTTCCTCGCTACGTTCTTCATCTGAATACTCTACCGGTATGCCGTTGTTCTTGGCTATCAATACTACAGCTTCCATGAAGGTCAGGTTCTCTTTTTCCATGATGAAAGCGATGCCGTCCCCTCCACGGTTACAACTGAAACAGTGGAACAGGTTCTTGCCGGGAGTGACTGCGAATGAGCCTGTACGTTCCGAATGGAATGGACAAAGTCCCATCAATGTCAGACCTTTTCGGGAAAGCCTGACATAAGGTTCAAGCACGTTCTCTATGGCAATGTCCCTGACCTTGTTAATGGTAGATTCGCTTATCATATTGTTTTGAGAAGGTGCCAACATTCAATGATTGATTGCCCGGAGTATTTGGGGCGACTAAGATTTTGGGGGTTAAGCGGCTTGATATAGCCGTTTCCCTTGTATTTGCGGAGTGTCTTGTAACTTACACCCAATTCCGCACACGTGCGTTTGACTGAATAGACGCCATCGGGGTCGCATGTTGGTTTCAATTCCTTCATTTGTTATTGCTTTATTATTAGCCTGAGATAGGGGGCTGACTTGGTTATACTTTCAATTCCAATTATTGAAATATTTTGGATATATAGCCATAAATATGTTTACTTATTCTTGGTTTTATTATTATCTTTATCATCTTCACGCGAAGGCGGTTCGATATAATCCTGCACAGTACGTTGTAAGAGGCGAAGGTCTGAAGTCCTGTATTCTACCTTTCCCGGTCTTTTATAGGATTCCACCTTCCCTTGCCGTTTCCATCTCTCGACATTGCGTCGTCCGAACAGCTCATACGCCTTTCTTTGGCTAACAAATTCAGGGTCGCTGCTGTCCGCCTTTATCATTCCGACAATTCTGGCCGCAAGGTCATTCAGAAAGGCATCGTATGGAATCAACCTGTCTAAGACTTGGAGTATTTTCATATCCATGTAATTAAGTCGCTAATCAATACGTTTCACAGTGATAGTCATGTTATCCCTGTTGGTCTGGGTCTTGTACTGCCGGTTATAAATGGCACCCAGCTCGGAGGCTTGGGTACGGACGCTTTTCAACTTGGAAATGGGAAAGGTAATTGACTCTCCGATTTTAAGGGCGGTGAGAGCGGGACGAATTTTTACCACATTTTCTGCCATAATACTTGGATGTTTAATGTTTAATGTTTAACTTTGCATACACTAATCAAGTGTAAAACGCTTGCAAAGTAACATAATAATGTTTAGGTAGCCAAATAAATATTTGATATTTTTTGGTTTGATTTCTATTTAATGATTGAAACCTATGGAAATAAACATCAGACATGTGCATGTGGGTGCGGAAATCGAGAAAAGACGTGTTGAACTCGGACTTTCCAAATCCGAATTGGGCCGCAGGATAGGTGTACCGCAACAGCATGTAAACCGAATCTTGGAGAGAGAAACTATGGAAACAAGCCGGCTCGTCAAAGTAAGTGAGGCTTTGGATTATAACTTCTTCTCTTTGTTCTGTTCCGTTCCCCAGCAGATTTCTGCTTATTTGGCGGCAGTTTCCTTACAAGGTAGTGCCAATAATATAATAGGTGAAGCAGAATTGGCATCGCCATTATCCAAGGAAAGGACGGAAGTGGAATCTCAAAAGGAAGCCATCAAATTATTGAAGGAACAGATAGCTAATCTGAATTTGCAAATAACACGCCTTGAATCCCATTTGGATGACAAGGATAGGATTATAAAACTTTTAGAAGAAAGGAGGTAACATTTACTTTATATAATAATGTACGTGCGATGCTTGCATTGCAGAATGTACAATGATTGGTCTTCAATATATGTCATATTCTTATATCGGATACATACCGAACACATACAAAAGTGTTGGAATCTTCTGATATTCAATATATAATAAAAGTGGCGCAAGCTGCTATTGAAGAGTAATCGCGACATTTCAAACAAAAGTCAGTCTGAAGCTCCAAAACACATACCAAACACATACAAATGTGTTGGAAACTTCTGATAATCAACTTATCGAAAGAGGGGCGCAGGCTGCAATAGAGGAATGATATTAGAAATATAGATTTGATATAATCTAATAGTCAATAAGTTAAGGGATTTACTCTGAGGAGTGAATCCCTTTTTTCTGTTATAATGTCTGTTATTTTACCAACAATCTTATCTACAACAGAGACTTCGATTTATGGCGTAAGGAATATTACGAAGGCATAATGTCTGCCGTCAAGACACTCACTCCTGCCAATGTTATGGACGAATACGGCAATATCCTTATTCTCAAAGGAGCGGTCAGCCCCCCTGAATACCGTCAGATTCTTTGTATGTGCAGTGGAGCAGTAGTAAGGTCAATCAAACTGATGCAAACGGTTGATGGTCTGAACAAGGGCGATGTCCTTTATATCGGCTTTAGGTTATCACATTTATTTCTATGATAACAGGTTCTTGTAAACCATCATATCCGGCTTTCATAATAGCTCCATTTGAGAAGATTGTTTTCCCTATGGTTATGACTCCGTGCTGTGCATGGATATGTCCGAAAAGGTGAGCTTTAAGATTGAGATTGGATAGTCTGGAAAGCAATTTTTCAGAACCATAGTTTAACCCATCATCGAAATCAAGTATTCCATAGGCAGGAGAATGGGTAATTAGCACATCCGTATCTGAAGGAATCTTCTCGTAATTTTTGAATTGACGGTCGGTAATACAGTCACCCATAAACATGGGTACTCCATAGAATTTGACTCCCTCAATCTCCACTCCTGAATTACACAGATAGTGAACATTGGAATCCAAACCATCAACACTCGCTCCATAGAGACAATCATCATGATTGCCACAGATAAAAATCTTATGAGAATATGACAAATCACAAAACCAGTTCATAAAGTCAATGGCTTCCTGTTCGCTACCATTCATAGTGAAGTCACCGGAATGGACTATTACTTCCGCTTCGGGCAGATGACGAAGACAACGATGACAGCCGTGGGTATCTGATAGATGGACGATTTTCATAAAAATGATTGTTTCTAATGTCAAAACAGTTTGACAGGACAAAATTAATATGAAGGTGTAACAAAAAATGGGACACCATTGAAATAATTTTGTACGCAGAATGTTCTAATTTTGCAGCAGAAGTATAAATTCACCATAATATGAAGACAATAGAAGGATATGACGTGAAGATTTTCACGGATAACATCGAAAAAAACGCTTTGGAGCAGATAAAGGCCCTCCTCTCAATTGATGTTTTCTCCGATACGAAGATACGTATTATGCCTGACGTGCACGCCGGGGCTGGATGCGTCATCGGGTTTACAGGTGACCTTGGCGACAAGGTTATCCCCAACATCGTTGGTGTGGATATAGGGTGTGGTATGCGTGTGCTCAATCTTGGTAAACTTACAAAGATTGACTTTCATGCATTCAATGAACACATACGCTCCTCAGTACCATCCGGGAAAATCGTCCGCGAAGGCCGTTTCGGCTTCAAGCCTCTCATAGGTAAGGAAATGGAGATTTACCGTGAAGCAAAGCAGCTTGTAACTGAACTATACTGCTATCGCGAACTGAAAGATAGTAGCCGTATCACCAAGTCAATCGGTTCACTGGGTGGAGGCAATCATTTTATTGAACTTGACAAAGACGATAACGGGAACACATATCTCGTAATCCACACCGGCTCTCGCAATCTTGGAAAACAGGTTGCGGAAATCTATCAAGCGAAAGCAATCAAGCATCTGACAGAAGGAGCTGATGAGTTTGAGGAAATTATCAAGCGAACCATAGAGGAATACAAAGCCTCAGGACGTCGCTCAGAGTTGCAGGGTGTCATAAAGAAGATGAGAAAGGAACACCAGACCGTAGAACCGACTCTTCCTGCCGACCTTTGTTACGTTGAAGGAGAGATGCGTGAGCATTATCTTCACGATATGCGTTTGTGTCAGTATTGGGCTGTTCTTAATCGTAAGCTAATCTCGCTCTTGCTTCTAAAATTCTTCCAGAATGTGGAAGTTGTTGAAGAATTTGAGTCTATACATAATTATATCAGCGATGACAATATAATCCGCAAAGGCTCAATCTCTGCTTCCACAGGTGAGCGTTGCATCATTCCGCTCAATATGCGCGATGGGGCACTGATTTGCACAGGCAAGGGTAATCTCGACTGGAATAATTCGGCTCCACACGGTGCCGGACGAGTGTTGAGCCGTGCTCAGGCTTACGAGCAAATCAAGATGGAAGATTTTGAGGAATCCATGCGAGGAATCTACTCTGAATCTGTCAACGATTTCACCCGTGACGAGTCTCCAATGGTCTATAAGCCGGCTGAGGAAATTATTGCCAATATCGGTGAAACGGTATCGATCGATACCATAATCCGTCCAATTTTCAACTTCAAAGCATCGAAATAATTTAGCTGACGCATAAAATGGGATACCATAAGGTAAGTGATATTATCTGGTGGCAGGACTTATATTGCTCCAATAGTGTTTTGAACATCTCAACCGGAGAGAACGCAGATGAAGAGGATATTCCCCAATGTTATTGAGATATATAATGTTGAGTTTTATTCAACTGATGACCCTGAAGCTGATAAAAACTGGGAAGAATACGAAGAGAGTCTTCCCACCTTTCAGGAGTTTTTCAGGAAAATAAGCAATAAGCGTGCTTTGGACGCTGGGGTAAAAATAGGAATCATTAGTGCTTCAAAGAAATCTTCCAATAAAAAGAAGATTGTGATACTACGTCGCATAATGAATCTCTTCCGAATTATACCCATTAGAAAACCCAATTCCAAAGATCCCGCACCTACATGGACTCATCTATGGTATGGGCTAAGTGGTACCAATAAAAAAGGTTTTCCTACAGGTATTTGGTTTGAATACTTCTGGAATCCATTAGAAGTAGTAGCCGGATCCAAATTTGGATTAGAAGATGATGATTGCTATGAAGTGGCCATAGCCACAGCCGAATATTATCGTCTTTATCGTTTTGAGGAATTTATTGACCTTTCAAATAAATATATGTATGGAAAATAATCAGAGCAACATAGATGCCAAATCAATAAAGTCACCGGATGGAGTAGCTCTCCTTATGGAAAATTTATGGCTACGTCACAAAGCCGGATTGAAGCAGCGTCCGTGTAATGTCCGTGCCTAAAATCTATCATTATGTCGGTTCCTTTTCGTTCTGACACACCTCCAATTACCATGCGGCATGATAGCTTCCTTATATCGAACTCACGTTAAATAATGTAGCATTTCCCAAGGCGCGTCAAGCAACGACCTGGTAAGGGTCACAAGATCATTATATCCCTTGACCTTCATCACCGACTAGCCATTCTCCAGATTCTGCTAAATGATATGGTTCAACAAAGCGCTGGAGTTTAATCATACATTACCAACGGAGTTTGGACTAGCAAAAGTATTGAGACCGAGATCGGCAATGAACTTTTCACAAAAACGTTGCAATTCTATTGATAATGAATCTACATACGATTCAAAACTTTCACCTTTATCTTCATGCTCATAGTAATTGTTAAGTATCTCCTCAGGGAACACACTCCAAGCTTTGTGCCAAGAATCTCCATAAATCTTATCAGGTAGATTGTCTGGCATGACAAGATCGTTATTATGATCAATACCAATCCAGATCTTATTAGGAGTGAAGACGACTTTTAGATATGGGAAAGCCATATATCGCTTCACTACATCATGCCTGTCATGCTTGTCATGCTTGTCTATCCACCAATTCGGCAAACGATCAATCACCGCTTTTCTCTTATTCGACAATAAGACATCTCTTTCGTGCTTATTCGTCTTTAGATAAAGCCATAGATTACCATCTTTCTTAGTTAGTCTTCCGTAATCTGAATCGTTAAATACCTTTTTACATTCATCAGGGTTATCAAGAATATACTTAATCCAGAAACGGTTCTTTTTTTCTGTGCAGGATAAATTCTCGTAGTCTTTTTGCCAAGACTCTCTACATTGTAGAAAGAAGCTTTCGACCGTATCCATCTCATGACTTAGTTTTTCATCTAAGAATTGGAAAATCATTTTGTGAATCCATCTTGCAGGAATCTTATATCCCATTAGATGTCCGTCCTCATACTTCAGCTTTTGTCCTTTCACAGAATCTTGACTATAATCATTCCCCACGAAAGTCAGCATAGCCGTGATAAAATCAAAGTCCGAGTTATCACGCTTATACCTATCTCCAACTACATATTCATACGTTGAGACAATAGTTTCCCAATATATAGGAGTCACGCGATTATCGTCCGGTAGCAGAAGACCAATCTGACCATGGAAACGTTTTCGTTTCTCCTGGCTATTGAAAAGATCTATCATTATAGAATCTTCTAAGCAGATGATGGCTTTTCGACGCTCTTCTTCTCTTTGATATTCACTGAAACCAGAAAGATTTTCATCCCTTAAAAAAGTCAATATGTTTTCAATAGGCAATTTATCGATAGCCTTTATCACATTGAGAAAGTTATTCTGATAAATCTCTGTATTCGCTATCAGATTATGGATTGGTCTCCACCAAAGCGTAAAATTATCAGTGTCTATTGGCAGATAACCGGTCTCCTTCGCATAATGGTAAATTGCATAGTTGATTGCTCGTATTTGATAGTCAGCAGACTTGAAAATATTTGTAAAGCTTGTTCTTTCACCTTCATACCGAAATTTATCAATGCACGCTGATACCTTTGTATAGTTATTCACTATCCAATCCATTAGCTGCTCCCACTCAGGGAGATGTTCGCTAAATTCTTTGTATGCATCAAATCCTACAAACCCCACATCAGTTCTATTTCCTTCTAACTTGCTTTGAACTATCTGAGATACAAACTTATAGGATTCTCCGGAATATTTTATTCCCATCCAAAGTGCCGTTTCATTAATGTAGTTTTGCAGAAATATATCCGCTTCGGTGTTGTCTTCGTTTGCAAGTTCATCAAAGAAGATGAGCCATTGATTATCTAATTTCTCCTTCAATTCCTCGGAGACATGACATTCACTCATGAATTTTTGCTTAAATAATTCATAAGTGGTAAGATCGCGTCCACGAGAATTCATTTTCTGATACTGAAACTCGTCTGTACCCGGTTTAAGTTTCATATAATCGAAATTGAGCTTACAATTCTCGGATATAAGATTGATTTCAATCTCCTTTACTGAATAATCCTTGATTTTGCTCATTTGGCAGTGAATCTCATCTAATATGACGAGCATATTGTTTACAGTAGGATCATTTTCCCAGATAGAAAAATAATCTTTGGATTGCTTGAAGGTCAAAGACAAAAGAGATTTTGCATTGGCTTTGGATCCCCAGTCAACATCCAATAGAAATTCAGTAAACTCGGAAGCATAAATACGACCAAACCAACCAAATTTCTTCAATCTAGTAGCCAACTCCTCATCAGCCTCACCGGAAAGGGTTTTGCTGATATAGAGATGATACAAAAAACACGTTGTCAGACGCTGCTGTCCATCTACAGCTACAAAGCCTTTTAATCTGTTATTATCGGAACCAAACACAAGACCGAGGTGTGTCTGTCTTTTATTGGTAGCAGCAGCAATGATATCTGCAACGAAATTTCTTCTTGTATCAAGGATTTTCAAATCACTGATACGGCCTTGCGCATAATCACGTTGATAGTCAGGAACCAATAATGGCTCTGACAATAACTCATATAAGGTCTTATCTCTTTCAATCTTGCTCATACTTTTAATCGGTTGATTGTTTCAGAAAAAAACTCTATGAAACTTTTCTCATCAGACTCCGCACCACTAGCATAGTTGTTTTTTGCCCAATGATACATTTCATCTGGTATCTCACGAAAGGACTTATCGAACATAAGTTGTGTGCCTTTGGGAACAAATTTACCATTCTGTACTCTTTGATGAATTATAGCTCTTTTAACAGCGAACGGTGAAGCTGCATAAGCCTGGTCTCTGTTTATCGAAGCATTGAGCAACGCCATATTTCCTATACTATTTTGTTTATCATCTCCATCATCGCCTTCGTTTACAATATGTGCAACTTCATCAAATATTTCACTAAACGTTGAAGAAGACATCTCCTTTGTTATAGCTTTCGTTATTCTTTCCTTATAATCAGCATCTTCTTCATCAGGATCTTGGATTAAAAAGATATTTAGAACACTCTCTATCGTTGTGCGATTCTTCTCCTGGATCTGATTGTATTGCTTTGGAGGTAAGTATTCTTTAATATTCTTTACCCATTGTTGCCATTCAATGGCCGATTGCGGCTTACGGCTATTTGTAGCATGTACGTGTTCTTTGTCAAATCCCTCCGACTGAAGAAAATCAAATCTGAATCTATGGTGAAAACCAAACCGGTCTTCAATCTTGCCACATTTTGAGTCTTTGACAATCAGATCGCAGAGAATATTAAAGAGCATTAATGCAGAATAAGTTTTAGAATCGTTATATGTCAAATCTGTTATTGGGGTACCATGTTCAACCCATGTGTTTATTCTGTTTACCAGTTTTGTTCCAAAGTCCGGTGAGGATACATCCTCCAAAATCTCTCTCAATTTGATATTTGCTCCCACAATAAGGAAACCGACTAGATTATAGTAAAGAGGATTATCAAACATCTGTTCCATACGATGGAATGTCTGAACTAAGGCACGCCATACATTCTTCCCTTTGATAGTATCTGTCTTTAGCCTACTATATATAGGATAGTCAAGATATTCGCTGTTCTCCTTCTTAATACTACTTAGAGCAACATCTAGCACATAACCCATTCTACTTTGATCGTGAGATTCATCATAGTCTTTAGACATAAATGAAAAGAAGCGGTTATCTTGAAGACGATACTCCATATTCTGCCATGCAGAGGCACGCTCATTTCGCTGGGTAGTTGACGTACACGTATCAGACAACAGAAAAACCTTACATAGTTCAACATCCGTAAGTGCAATTCTCTTTCCATTCAGACGCTCGAATGTCTTTGGCCCTTCATCAGGGTCGTCAAGCTGGTACCAGAGAAAAGTTGCTTTCCCAAAAAAATTGTCTTCCAGATGCTCTATCTGGTTTTTATCAAGCTTCCCAACTATATCTTTAACTGCCTTTTCTGCAATTTTAAAATTTCTTACATCCGGAGGCAGAGTCTTTTCGGCGAAATCATTATTACAATATTTGGCCAAGTATTCTGTGCTTGCATGCCGTTTTTCATACTCTAATGAAAAACATTCAGTTTCCTCAAACGGGTGCTCTGAGAAATAGCCGAGTTTGGACATCTGTCTCCAGATAAGGTAGAAAGTAGTGAGTCGCTGTTGCCCATCGACGACAATATATTTCCCGTCTTTCTCGGCTACAACCAATGGTTGCATATAGTAAGTTTCACCTTGATATTCAAGAAGGTCATTGAGTAGATACTCAACGTCTCGACTTCTCCACTTATACCCCCTTTGATAAGAAGGGATAAGGAAACATCTGTTCTTTAAGTCCGTGATGTGTACATCATCTTCTAATAAAGCTTCACTCATAATTCTTAGTAGGTTTACATTATTTGCAAAGTTACTGGCATGATGTATCAGTTTCCGATACAGCCACATATTTTGAGTCTATCGAATATAGAATTTCATTCAGGCCTTCTACTCTCGCGTGGTCATAGAACTCTATAATGTACCGACGATAAAGGTAATCAATCCACTCGTTGAGATTAGGAATGCCTGTCGTATTCAAACAGCTACGCATCAATGGGAACAACTCTTCGTATGTGATGTGTTTGAAGGTTTTCAATCCGGCAGGTGTCAGTTTGGATTCATATTCGTCCCAGACTTCCGAGAAATGTCCGTTATCCTTTGGAAAAACAGTCAGGCTTGTAAATTCTGAAAGTTGGTCATCGGGATTCGCAGACAATCCAAGAATCATGGATGCGCCAAGAATATGGTTTCGCCATATTTGGCGGTAGCGGTTGGCGACAACATGGGATGCCAGCCGATCTTTATCTTCAAAAAGAACATCCGCCAGACATTCATTCTTGAACCAGCCGCAGTCATTGCTCGGTTTGCTATAGTTGTCGGCAAGATGGATGCCGAAAGCATTGTGCGTCTCATTCCATTCCTTTGAGTTGCGTTTCATGGGATATTCCTTTTCCGTATATTTCACTTCGATACCAATACCACCCTTTTCACCGGGATTTGCTCCCATTGGTGTATATTCAATATAAGCATCAAAGGATGTGCCATCGGAAAGACCTTTGGGGTTATACTCGATGTTTATCTTGCTGATAGTAGCGATTCGTTCCTCTCCGAGAATACGATTGAACAGGCGAGCAGTTCCCTTTAAGTCATACTGCATTGGAAAGAACACGTTGTATGGAATGTGTTCGCTACGCAAAAGATTTGTAACCATTTGCCCTTTTGTCAAAGACGCTTCTTTGTCAACTTCTTCCGTTATCTCTTTTCGGAATCCGCTGAAAAAAATGCGATAGAGGTTGTTCTCATCACGGCAATCTTTCCAATTCAAAGAACTTCTCACCTCAATCTTATATTCCTTGCCATTCTTCCGGATAATACGGATGGGGAATCTATCAGCGGCAATGTCAATCTCCGGGTCATTGACCTTGAAATCTATTTGCTGTTGTCTGGCTATTGCCTTAAATTCAGCGTGTTTCATAATCTATCTTATTGAGAAGATATAATACGATGATTCTATTTCTTTCCATATTCAGTGCTTTCTTCTGCCACCATACCATACTCTGTTTGCGTTGGAAGCACATATTCTTTAGGTTGTGTGGCACTGCCGGATTGTGCCAATGCCGGATTCAGCCGTTCCTTCAATTTCGTGTTACGTTTAAGCACAGACATATTACGGATGGCGAAGGACAATGCCTTCTTTGTTCCTACCAGCACACAGATTTTCTTGGCACGGGTAATGCCTGTGTAGATTAGATTGCGTTGGAGCATCACATAGTGGGTCATCAAGACCGGCATAACGACTATGGGATATTCCGATCCTTGCGCCTTATGGATGGTCGTTGCGTAGGCTAAGGTCAGTTCATCCAGCTCTGAGACCTCATACTCCACCAACTTGCCATCGAAGTCCACTTGCAGAGTTCGGTCTTCCAAGTTCACTTTCTCCACATATCCCAAGTCGCCATTGAACACATCCTTATCATAATTGTTGCGAAGTTGCATCACCCGGTCGCCTTGACGGAAAGAATAGCCGCTGCGGTTCAATGCCAACTGAGAGGTGTTCAGTACGGCTTGTAGGGCTGTGTTCAGATTGGTAGCACCGACCACACCCCGCTGCATGGGGGTAAGGACTTGGATGTCGCTTGCCGGACGTTTATATGCCTTGGGCAAGCGTTCCTTTACCAAATTGACGATGGTTTCGGCCACCTGTTCCGGTTCTTCCATTTGCATAAAGAAGAAGTCGGTCTGCTTACCGTTGCTGATGTCGGGGAATTGTCCCTTGTTGATGGCATGGGCACTCATGACGATTCGGCTTGCCTGTGCCTGCCGGAAGATACGGGTCAGCCGGATGACGGGAATCTTTTCGGAATCGATGATGTCACGAAGCACGTTCCCGGCACCCACACTGGGAAGCTGGTCGATGTCGCCCACCAATACAAGGCGCATATCCGCAGGCAAGGCTTTCATCAGGTTGTTCATCAGTATGATGTCTATCATGGAACATTCGTCCACGATGAGCGCATCTCCTTCCAACGGGTTCTCGTCATTGCGCTTGTAACCATCTTTCGGGTTGTATTCCAAAAGTCGGTGGATGGTCTTTGCTTCCATACCTGTCGCCTCGCTCATGCGTTTGGCGGCACGTCCTGTAGGTGCGGCAAGCAGGATACTTAGTCCCATACTCTTCAAAGCAGCGATGATTCCTTGCGTAGTGGTGGTCTTTCCTGTGCCGGGACCACCTGTCAATACCATGACCTTGGAGGCGACCGCCTCACGGATGGCCTTCACCTGCACTTCATCATATTCGATGCCGGAGGCTTTGGATATGGCAGCGATGTCCAGTGCCTTTTGGAAGAGATTACCTTCTGCATGATTCAATAGTCCGCTCAAACGATTGGCTGTTCCTACTTCGGCATAATAGAAAGGTGGCATATACAGAGCTTCGCCGTCTTGTATCAAGTCTTCGCTCTGTAACATCTCTGCCATTGCCTGACGGATGGATTCTTCATCGGCTTCCAACAGTTCGATGGCCGCTTTCAGAAGTTGCACCTCTTCGGCATAGACGTGTCCTTCTTCCGAAAGGCGGCTGAGTGTATAGGTAATGCCGCTCTTGCAACGGCGCAGGTCATTCTTCTCATAACCCATTTTGGCAGCTATGCCGTCTGCCGTCTTGAAGCCGATGCCCCAAATGTCATCTGCCAGTTTATAGGGATTGTTTTTTACGGTATCGATACTTTCTTTCCCATATTGCCGGTAGATTTTGGCCGCGTATGCGGTGCTGACTCCATAGCCTTGCAGGAAGAGCATCACATTCTTGATGTCCTTCTGCTTCTCCCAACTCTCGGCTATCTTCTCCACCCGTTTCTTGCCGATGCCGGGCACTTCGTAGAGTCGTTCAATGTCGGTCTCAATCACGTCAATGGTTTCTAATCCGAAATGGCTGACGATAAGTCGGGCGAACTTCGGGCCGATGCCTTTTACTAATCCGCTACCTAAATATTTCTCAATACCGTAAGCTGTTGCGGGCATAACCTCTTCCCACGACTGGCATAAGAATTGGCGACCATATTTTTTGTCTAACTTCCAGTCGCCTTCACACAATAGGACACTGCCGGCGGGTACTTCCAACAAGTTGCCCACAAGTGTCACAAGGTCACTGAAACCTTTAACCTTGACTTTCATGACCGAATACCCGTTTTCAGGATTTTGGTAAGTGATACGTTCTACTACGCAACGAAGCTTTTGCATTTGTTTCTCCTATTTGTTTTTATTCCACATCATAATTGGGTTTCTGTTTATTGCCGCATAACCATTTAATTCGGTTGAAGGATTTGATATATTGTTGCTACATTTACCGTAGTTGTAGTAGAAATACGATTGTCAACAAGTCATTTTTTCCGCTTCCTATACTACCAACCCGATTACCCCGTTTTGGTACTCCCACTCCCATGCTTTGGGAATGTGGCTCCCACGCTTTGGCAGTGTGGCTCCCACGGCTTGGGAATGTGGCTCCCACGGGGTGGGAATATCGCTGCCAAAGCGGAGGGCTGACATTACCGCTACGAGGCAATCAGTCGGAGATAAAGTCGTAGAGGTCGCGATACTCGTCAAAGTGCAGCCCGTCCGTATAGCCGTGGCAGCGGAAGAGGTCGATAATCCACTTCTGCTGCTCGGGTGTGAGGAGGCGTTCGCCGTGGTGATAGCGGTAGTAGGTGGTGTTTCCGCCCAAGTACGCCTTGATGCGGTCGCGCAGGGGCGTGTCGTCTTTTTTCTTCACTTCGGCGAAGAGGGCGCGGAATCCGTAGGCGGCGTGGATGATGCGCGTCTGTTTGTAGCATACGCAGGTGTCGCCTTGGCGTGCCGTGGGATAGACGGCAGGGCCGCTTACCCATCCTTTGGGAAGGTGTTTTCCGGCGAGGTAGCGGGCGCAACTGTCCGCCTTCGGGCAGTCGCCTTGAAAGCAGCGGTTGTAGGAAGGGGGAATTTGTTCGGGGGTCAATAAGATGTTTGTCTCCATATCTTTGTTTCTGATTATGTTTTACGATTGGATGCTGATTGGCGGTTGAGCTCTTCTTTGTTGTCGTGGAGCTGCATGAAGAGGCGCTCACACTTTTGCTTGTAGGCATTCATCAACTCCTCCAGTAGGGGCTGCGGTGTCTCACCGCAGTATGAGTTAGTAGAATCGCTTGTTCTACAAGAACTACTTTAATGCGATTTATATCATCCTTCATTATTCCTCTTTTTTTATGGTGTTGAACACAAAATTAATGTTTTTCTTTCTAATCAAAACTATAAATAGTGCTATTTGTGTTGTATAATAGTAGATTTCGGCTATTTCGTTGCTTCAGATTCCACTTTCCCTTGCCGTTTCCCATCTTTCGATATTGCGTCGTCCAACAGGTGGTGTCTGAAAATTTATATTGCCACAAATGCAAGAATTTTATATCTTTACAGACTCATTAGTGAACGAAATTGTACTTATCTATCTAAACAACATCTATTTATGAGCAAACAAGCTTACATACAAACCAACAAAGAGTGGCTGGAAGCAAAAGCCAAGGAAGAGAACGTAAAGGCTCTTCCGAAAGGAATCTATTACAAAGTGATAAGTGAAGGGAAGAATGACGGGAAGCACCCTACCCCTCGCAGCATCGTCACCGCCCACTACACCGGCTGGACCATCAATGGGAAGAAGTTCGACAGCAGTCGCGGAGGAACACCCATCGCCTTCCGCCTGAACGAACTGATAGAGGGCTGGATCGTGGCGATGCAGCAAATGTGCATCGGAGATAAATGGGAGATTTACATTCCTGCCGAAATGGGATATGGCAAGTTCTCGCAACCGGGCATTCCCGGAGGCTCGACATTGGTGTTTGAAATTGAATTGCTGGGGATAGCGTGATAGCGGTCTTCGACCATAAGCAGAGAAAATCATACTTTTGTATCAGCTATAAACGGAAAATATGGAAATCATCAATCTAATCAACGACATCCTTTGGACGTATGTCCTCATTGTCCTTCTGTTGGGCTGCGCCCTCTGGTTCAGTCTGAAAACCCGTTTCGTGCAGTTCCGCATGCTCAAAGAGATGATGCGGGTATTGGGAGATTCGGGAGGAAAGGACAGAACAGGCGGAAAGCATATCTCCTCCTTCCAGGCGTTTGCCATCTCCATTGCCAGCCGTGTGGGAACGGGCAATCTGGCAGGAGTAGCCACCGCCATTGCTGTGGGAGGTCCGGGAGCCGTGTTCTGGATGTGGGTCATCGCTTTGCTGGGTGCCTCCAGTTCGTTTGTGGAATCTACGCTGGCACAATTGTATAAGGTAAAGGGCAAGGACTCCTACATCGGCGGTCCTGCCTACTATATGCGCAAAGGGCTGAAACAGCCGTGGATGGGCACGCTGTTCGCCATACTTATCACCATTACTTTCGGTTTCGCCTTCAACTCCGTGCAAAGCAACACTCTTTGCGCTGCCTTCGAGGGGGCTTTCGGGTTCAACCACGCCACGGTGGGCGGCATCATCACCGTGTGTACCCTGATTATCATCTTCGGCGGCGTGCAGCGCATCGCCAAAGTGAGCAGCATCCTTGTTCCCGTCATGGCATTGGGCTACATCACCCTGGCACTCGCCATTGTCCTGCTGAACATCGGGGAACTTCCGTCCGTGATTGCACTGATTGTCAGCCACGCCTTTGGTTGGGAACAGGCATTGGGAGGAGGCATCGGCATGGCACTGATGCAAGGCATCAAGCGCGGGCTGTTCAGCAACGAAGCCGGTATGGGTTCCGCCCCCAATGTGGCGGCAGCGGCACACGTCAGTCACCCCGTCAAGCAAGGGCTGATTCAGACATTGGGTGTCTTCACCGATACGCTGATTATCTGTACCTGCACCGCTTTCATTATCCTTTTCAGCGGCGCGCCACTGGATGGTTCCGCCAACGGCGTGCAACTGACCCAACATGCGCTGACCAATGAGATAGGTGCGGCAGGCGGCATTTTCGTAGCCGTCGCCCTCTTCTTTTTCGCCTTCAGCAGCATCATCGGAAACTACTATTACGGCGAGGCCAATATAAGCTACCTCACCCGCCGGAAATGGGTATTGAATGTTTACCGTCTGCTGGTGGGTGGCATGGTCATGTTCGGAGCGCTCGCCACCCTCGACCTCGCCTGGAGCCTTGCCGACATCACGATGGGATTGATGACCATCTGCAACCTTATCGCCATCAGCCTGTTAGGGAAATACGCGTTCAAACTGCTGGAAGATTATCGCAAGCAAAAGCAAGCCGGCATCAAAGACCCCGTATTCACCAAAGACCGGCTGAGAGAGATAGAAGATGAATTGGAATGCTGGGACGCAGACTGAAAAGCGTCCCAAAACGTTTCCAAAACATCCGCACAACCTCCGCCCGCATTCTCATTTTACCGCCAAATCCACTTCGATGGCAGCCGGATAGAGTCTTTCGGGATCGAAGAAGGCGGCACAACTATTGATAAGATGCTTGACATCAGTAGCCACCATACCTTTGAACTTTTCCATCCCGTTCACACAGAGCGTTACCTCTTTTGAAAGATCCACCAGCTCAGGGCTCAAAAAGAGGGTAAACTTCCCCTCTGTGGCCGGCACATAAATACAATCAAACGTCATCTCTATTCCCCAGTTCGGGTCTGTCTCTCTGGTGTTATATTTCACCTCATACACCGCAACGTTTATCACATTCTCCTCTATCCTCATATCGTAATAAGTACGGTAGGGAGCATTGCAAGAACGTTCGGTGACATACAGGTTGTAGAAACCCTTGCGATAGACACCGTCCATCTCAAAGTTCTCCCACATCACCCGTTTCGGATAAGGATCGCGTACTTTCGTTTTGAGCCACGGTGTAGTCTTATCATAATCGATGGAATGTCCCATACCGGGAACAAGCTCTATCCAATGCACGAAACTTCCCGGATTGGCCTCAGCCATGGCATCAAAAGCCTCTTTGACATAACCGGTCAGCGTATTGCGGTAGAAGCCATTATCCTCAGCCCCCGTACGGAGAGAGAAAGCGATGTTGCGGCAATTCGTCACCGGAGCGTTCTTCAAGGGTTCGCCACCTGCCATGGGGCCCGCCCCCGCAAGATAATCGGCATAGAACGAAGCCAGACGCTGACTGCCATATCCCCCTTCGGAAATACCAAAGAAATAGACTTTGTTAGGATTTATCTTTCCGGTCACGAAGGCCAGACGCAACATTTTCTCCCACGCAAACTGTTTCGCTTTCTGATACCAACGATAATAATCGCCCACATTGGGTATCTGAGGAATGAAGTATGCCGAAGGGGCATCATCGAAGCTTTTGCACAATTTCAGCCCATTGCTCCATTCCCTATCCCTGTTACCGGAACCGTGTATATAGAGGTAAAGCGGATAGCCCCCATCGGGTTCATCTCCCTTATATCCCCAATAATAGGGCATCACCGCATCCGGTTCAAGCGCTTCCGGCAGCTTCCATTTACCGGAACGATCGCCCAAAGCTGCAAAGTCGATGAACTTTTCTTCATTGCATTTCTCATTGGCTTCGACCCACTTCTGCCACACCTTCTTGCGCATAGCAGCCACATCGTCCAAAGCCATCGGACTGCTGTCCGTCCAAAGCGCACTTTTCCCTTCTATACGGTCACAGAAATAGGAGACGACTCCTTCTCCTGAGCAACCTTCTTCTACCGGATTCTTCGATGTACCCGCATTACTATTCGCATCCTTAGATGCACAGCCCATAAACAACAGGGCCATCGACAAACAAAGGCTGCCACCAGCCATAAACAAACCTGTCTTTCTCATTAATTATTCAATATAAGATTTTACTTTCGGAAAACCGGACGTATCCGTTCCTCTCTGTCTATTATGACAACAAAAATAAGGATAAAATATCAGACTTAGATACGCTTTCGGGAAATTTCCAAACTATTCGTTCCAAACATTGTAAGTATTAAGAATAAATTCTACCTTCGCATTTTAAACCCCAGAAACCTATGAAGATACTGCATACCAGCGACTGGCATTTGGGACACAGCCTCTACAACTACGACCGCACCGCGGAACAACAAGCATTCCTTGAACAGCTGGCCCGCATCGCGGTAACAGAAGAACCCGATGTGCTGGTGGTGAGCGGAGACATTTACCACTACTCCACCCCTTCGGCTGCCACCCAAAAGATGTACACGGAAGGCATGCTCCACATACACCGCGCATGCCCCGAAATGAGAATGATAGTAACCGCAGGAAACCACGACAGCAGTTCCAAACTGGAGATAGACAGCAGCCTCTGGAAGCACTTCGGCGTGAACGTGGTGGGAAGCATCGAACGTTGCCAGGAAAAGGTGAACCTGGAAAAGCACATCCTTGAAATAAAAGACAAGGAGGGAAACAGAAAAGGGTACGTCATCGCCGTGCCGCACATCTATCCGCAAAACTTCCCCGCACTGGATGCCGACACGCCCCGTGAGGAACGTGCCTCCCGCTTTTTCCAAACCCTATTGGACGAGACAAGAAAACGGAATACGGAAGGACTTCCCATCGTACTGATGGCGCACCTCACCATCGAAGGCAGCGACCGGACAGGACACAGCGAAAGCATCGGAGGCATCGAGAGCATCGGTCTCCGCGAATTGGGCGAAGGGTACGACTACCTGGCACTCGGACATATCCATTGCCCGCAAGAGGTCAAAGGGAGCAACCGCCGCGCCCGCTATTGCGGCACTCCCCTGCCCGTCAGCTTCGATGAAACCTATCCGCACTCCGTCTCCATCATCGAGCTGGACGGACACGAAGAACCACAGATAAGAACCGTCAAGATAGAGAATCCGATACCGCTCGTAACACTTCCTCGTGAGCCGAAGCCTTTTGAAGAAGTCCTCAAAGAGCTGGAGGAGTATCCTGCCGACAAGCAAGTTTACCTCCGCCTGAACGTACTCTTAGACGGAAACTACCTGGCACCCGATTGTCACGAACGTGTTCTGAACGCGACCAAAGGCAAAGCCTGTAAATACTGTTACATCAAGTCCACCCGCGAAAAGCTGACGGCAGAGACCGATAAGAAACACCTCTCCATTCAGGAGATTCAAGCAAAATCACCCTTAGACATCGCCAAACTCTATTACCGGGAAACCGAAGGAGAAGAGATGGACGAAGAACTATGCGAACTGATGAGCGAAGTATTGCGACAAGTAAAAAACAACCACCCATGAAGCTTCAGAAACTGACCATCAAGAACCTGGCATCCATCGAAGATGCCGTCATCGACTTTGAAAACGGACCTTTAGCAGAAGAGTCATTGTTCCTGATATGCGGCGAGACGGGAGCCGGCAAGACAACCTTGCTCGATGCCATCTGTCTGGCACTCTACAACGAGACACCGCGCATGAACCGCACGGCCAACGAAAAGTACAAAGACTCCGCCCAATCCTTTGCCAACAAAGAAGGAACGGCACAGGTAAACGACAACCGGCAACTGATGAGAAGAAACACGGGAGAAGCGTGGGCGGAGCTGGAGTTCATCGGAACCAATGAGATACCCTATACCGCCAAATGGTACGTGGCGCGTGCCCGGAAAAAGACCAACGGCAGCCTGCAAGACGTGAAATGGACATTGGAGAACCGAAAGACACACCTCCTGCTCAACAAGAAGACAGAGATACCCGCTGAAATACAGGCCGCCATCGGGCTGAACTTTGAACAATTCTGCC
>NZ_JAICZW010000156.1:27188-27604 GCF_029057325.1 Bacteroides sp.
CCCTGCTGGCGCAAGGCGACTTCACCAAGTTCCTGCAAAGCAAGGAGAGCGAGAAATCGGATATTCTGGAGAAGCTGACAGGAACGGGCATCTACTCCGAAACGGGCGCACGCATCTACGCCATCACCAAAGAGAAACGGATGGAGTATGAGGAGCAGCACCGGAAACTGGAAGGAATCATCCTGCTTACCGAAGAGGAGATAGCGGAGACCCACGAGGCGGTAACAACGCAAAGCGCCGAAATCAGCCGGTTCAACGCTCAAAAGAACGTGACCCTCCTGAAACGGGAGTGGCTGAAACGAAAAGCCGAACTGGCACTTGACTTAGAGAAGAAAAAGGAGGTCCTGAAAGAGAAAGAGGCATGGCTGCAATCAGAAGATTATCGGCAGAAGGAGAGGTTGATAAGCGACTGGCAC
>NZ_JAICZW010000157.1 GCF_029057325.1 Bacteroides sp.
ATAATAGTTTCTGTCTCCGGCTTAATATGCCATCATGCAACTTGAAAAGGAAAGAAAAGGACACACAAGGACGAATCTTTAAGAAAGAGATAGGGTTCGGATCCTTAAATGGTGAAGGATGATGAGTGATTGTATCAATCTCAAATAACTCTTCGCTAAGCATGGGAAACGCATCAAAGAACACATCTCGCTCGTAGCTTGACAAAAGAGTGCCATCTTCTTTCTGGCCTTCAAAAATTTCTTTAGCCAACAAAGAGGCTTTTTGCAAACAATCATCAGATATAGTACTTGGAGAATCATTAAGCAAATCTTGGAATTCGTCCTTCAATTCTCTGATGATTTTTTTCTTTAAATTTGAGCTAAGTTCCAAAGTTTCTGCTATTATCTTTTCGTTCTCATTGATTATATCAACAACGGCATTAGAAGAATTCAATAGTTCATCCTCTTTCAAGCAATCTTCATCTGAAATTTTTCCATCCTCATGATTCTTCCATAATTCTTGCAACCTTTCTGCTACACATATTTTCCCGTACTCCTCTTTAGTCAATTCTGCAGGAAATCCCTTTTTCTTTTTATACTCTTTCCACAGTTTCTCTTGAGACTTAGAATCTGACGCTTTATACTTTTCCCACCGCTTCACTTGATACTTAGAATGAAGTTCACTTTCCCTGTTTGAATATTTGTTTTCAATATCAACCAGTTTTTGAATGATACCGGCAATGTATTTCCGTTTCTCGTCATAGCTGTCACAAAATCCTTGCTGATTGGAGATAGGAAACGACTCACGCAAAACGCCTTTCAACGATGAACCGGGGATGATAGGCAAACCGGTCGCATAGTCAAAGGCCATACCAAATTTAAGTTCCGGAATAGTTATCGTTTTCTTCTCCTCAGTAATTGTCCACGACAACGTCGTTTGATGCAGCATGCCTATTCCCGTGATTAGCCCCGGATAATAAGTGCTTAAGCTGAATTGTTGGTACGGAGCGGATGGTCCTTCGCATACCTTTTGCCGTTCATTTTTCAATTGTCGGATGACGGATGAATCAGCTTTCATCCCTTTCAGTTCTTCGTAGTAGCTTTTATTATAAAGCCATCCTATATTTTCTCTCATTTTTCCCTCCCTTCTTATTTGGCATTAAATATGCGCAAGGCTAATTTGATAGCTACCACAGCCTTTTCCACATCTTTCAGCAACTTGACTTGTTCTTTTCGTTTGGAATTCGCTAAGATATATTGAGAAAAACGTTCATTAATCGTATAGCCGAAATCTGTATTCAGCACATGAATGATGGCTGCAATCAGTTTACTTTTATCGGCTTCGGAAGCAGGGCTGTTCTCGTAAAAGATAACGGTAGGAAGCAATCCTGCCTGCATAATGGATGCACCCAATCCTGAAATATACCCCTTGAACACTTCTTTATAAAAACCTTCGGCATCAACAATGGAGGCTTCTGTCAGAGCGTTTATGGCTGTCTGAATATATTTATCTTCAATTTTCATAGTTAGCTAAATTTATAGAAGTGAGTAATTGAACTTTTGAGTATCCGTATCCAATGGTTGAATTTCCCCCAAACTGAACCAAGCCTGCTTCTAAAGCTTTCTCAAACTCCTCTTCTTTGTTTTCGTCCAACATGACCGTAAAATAGAATTGTGAAAAGCGGGGCACCACTTCTTCATACCACAGATTCTTGCTTTCGCCATTTTCCAGATAGTTGCGCGAAATGACAGGCAAGTGATTGTTATCACACAAATTGGTAAAATCTTCGCTGTTCATCAAGATGAAACGTTGGCCAAACAGTTGATTCAAAGTTGAAAGATGATTTTCTCCGATGATATCAGAGTACCTTGCTTTAAGATAGAAGTCTTCGACGATGGCTTTGTTTAACTCTGTCTTAAAAACATACGGAGAACCTACCGGTACATCTACCTTGCTTAATGCTTGCAATGCCTCCGATACAGTTTCGTCTATTTTTATATTAAAGGCTTCGATTTTTTGCAACAATTCTTTTATGACGGAAGAAGTTATCGCACGCATATAGGGTGTTTTATCACTCCTGACGGGATATGAGAGGAGATTTGCTTCGAAAAAGCGGAACTTGCCTTGCTGCATGTTTTCCTTTTTATCCTTAGGAGAAGAGCCAAACACCTCTTTAACAAATGATTTTCTGTCACTTGTCAGCACTTCTGCCGGCACACCACTTTCGAAATATTCACGCAATGCCCCTTTCAAGCTTGACGAATTGATGTTAGGATAGTTGTTCAACACATCCCGCTGTACCAAATTGTCGATAACTCCCATGTTATATTCACCACTGCCCACATGCAGATTGCTCATTGTCGTAATTACATACATCTTTGTTTTCATAATACTACTCATTTATAAAGTTTACATTGATTATAACCATAATTCTGAAAATACTCATTATTAATCAGTTTACAAATTTCCTGCTCTTGCTCATCAGTTTCATAGTATAACACAGACCCTCTCCGCAAGAGGTTATAGCGGCAGCTTCGTTCCTTTTTTATATCTAAGGCCGCATAATTATGATCGGCTTTCCATGGACGCGTGATACATCTGAAAGAAATTGTATCAGTCCATGCAAAAGAACAATGCTGATAGATTTCAGCGGGAGCAAAAGCCTCACTAAAGAAAACTACTTGTTTCAGCTCTGCCGGCTTTATCTGCATATTGTCCCATAACTGAGAAAGTTGTTCCATGTCTTTTTCTGGAGTTACTTCCATCTTGAACATGGAGCGCTCGGCACCTAAAGATACCAACAAAAGGTTGTCCAATTCTATTCCGAGCCGGGCATAAAAGACAAATTTGTAATCTTTCCTCAAGGAATACATTTCACCTTTAAAGTATCCGTCCTTGTTGTCATCATCACGCTGTGTCATCTGCTTGGTAATGCCAATTTTAGACTTGCTGATGAATATCTTATCATCAACAACATTTTCATTAGGTTGACCAGTCAAGCAAGAGATCCATATCTCTCTTGCATCTTGCATCTTAATCGGCACAGGCAATTGCTGTTTTTCCCCATTCAGATATACGCAAGTTCTTTCAAACTGAATCTCGCTCCCATAATTCAAAGGAGCTCGATTGAACACTTCTCCTTGGTATTGAATCATAACCGGAGATATGGAATCTATCAATCCTATCTTCCGAAGTGATTCTTCACCATAAAGAGGATTGAATCCCCAGTTACCTATTGCATCTGCCACCTCATTCTCTTTCCCTGAAGCGTTCAACAAATCTTTCTTCTTCAGAATCTCATAACGGAGCATACCTATTATGGCACTTTCTTGAGGGCACTTATTGGACTTGGCGTAATAGTTAGCCTGTTCGGAGCCTCCGTATGTGATTTCTCCACCGAAAAAATACCAGTCTAACGGTGTCAATGTAATCTTGTATGTATTAATCATGGCGTTTCGTATTAATAAAATGGATCAAACGTAACAGAGAGACAGTAGCGTCAATCGCTTGCGTCACATCTTTCAACTCAACAGAACATTCGCAGATATAACAGCCAGCCTTTTTTATAAAATCCCATTTCGTCGTATGGACATCTTCGTTCAATGAATTTTTCAAAAAACTTTCCATCATGGCGCTGCATTTATTCGAATCACTTTCTGATAATACAGCTTTTATAATCTGTCTGTTCTTTTCGAACCAGTAGGTGAGAGAATGAAGGAATAATTCATTGTCAATATAAGCCCTTAACAAACCAAGGGCTGTTTGATAGCTTTTTTCTCCTTTCTTTAGTTTCAAAACGGATGTTTGCCCACTATGTTTTTGCAATCGGCTTACAATAGCGTTCTTTGTCCCCTCTTTGGCGTTGGCCAATCCTTCGCGGGTGTAGTCTAAGGCTTCTCCCATAGGAAACTTCATATATGTTATGGAAACTCCAAAGGAAATGGTAGGCGGATCCGGCAACACCTTCATCTTCTCATTAAAAGCGGTACTGATATTTTCCATCAAATCAAAGACTGTGGCACCTTCATATTTGACAGGGGCAAAGATTAACAAGTCGTCTCCGCCGGAAAAGATGACACGCGCTCCAAATTGTGGCGCTATTTTTATAACCTCTTGCCCGAATTCAAAAAGCAGTTTACTCAATTCCGTTATAGAGCGGCCTTGTTTGTGCATTTTATTGATGGTTTTTGTCATATTATCACCGTCAGCCGATATAACAGCGATGTATTGGTGATATGCCATAGGTTGGATGTTAGCATTGGGAGATTTCTTACATTCAGCTCTTGCTACCGTATCAATCGCACCGAAATGTGTTTTGTTGTCGCCAAATGCTGATGTTACCAAAAAAGAATCATAGAGTTCATTGCATTCAAAAAAATACAAAAGATAGTTGTCTGTCTCTTTCAAGTTATAAACATCCTGCATTTCCAGCAAGTCGAATATGGGGTTAAATATGTTCGCTACATTTCCCATATCCTTTTCCCCCTCTGTAATGTCTTTTTCAAAACAATAGATTTTGATGTAGTTGCGCAGAAATGTTAAGACTGAGTCTTGCAAGTCTTTCCTTTTATTAGAACAAACTTTATATTTAGAAGTCGTGACCAAAGTATTCGTTATATTCTCACTAATCGTATCTAAAACATTGTTTATCTGTGTTGTCAACAGATTAAAATCATTTTCTTCTGCTTGAAACACATAACGATCCGGAAAACATCCTACTCCATTGTTTGCATTCCACAGTTCCGGCTTATTTACTATAGGGTAAACAAAATTCCTCTCCTTGAATTCTGATATGATTTCTTTCGCCAAATAGCTGAAGAAAAAGCTGGAAGCCCATAGTGCCTTGGTGCTTTTAGCAGTTTCGGTGATGCGGGTAATTGGCCCAAAGGTTATTCCGATGTAGTTCATGGCTTTATTTTCTTTAGGTTTGTAAAGCAGTTATTTATGTTGTTACGTCGTTCTGTTGCTCCATTTGTCGCAGCATTGGACAATGATGTTATAAGATTTCTTCTTTGAGCATATATCCAATTGAAATACTGAATCACAGAAAAATCATTTGCTGTTTTAAAAGTTTCATTTTTGTTTCCATCCCAAATAATCTTAACATCTTTGTTTCTCATTTCAGTGGGAATTTCTGAAAGATAAATATAGACAACATATTGTCCCCCATTTTTAATAGGTTTAAACAATACAGGAGATTTAAAACGAGCAATCCGATCGTTATCAACTTCTCTTTTCAGAGAGTGTTTGTTGGTGAGCGTAGCACTAACTTTATACCAGGTTTCATTGGTTGATAGTCCTAATAGCTCTTTATAAATGTGCTCATTACCAGTATTGCCTTGAAAATTTAGAATCTCAGCATTGGAATGTTTATTCCGTTGCTCTGTCTTCTCATCGTTTGTATAAAATTGCTGTTTGATAGTTTTCTTGTCCCATTGAATATTCTGTTCTGCCAGATACTTATAAAGTGCAGATTTTATATATAATCCCCGGTTATTTATTCCGGCACGGATTACTGAATAAAAGTCTGATATTTGTTCGAATAACACTTTGACATCATTTGTAGAAACAATAAAAGAGTAATCGGCATTTTCCAGTTGGTTCTCTTTATCCTTAATAAAAAAGCTGCCATAACCTTTCGTTTGCCGGGAACCAAAATTTGTTTGCGACAAAAAAACAGGAAATCTTTGTTCTATGACTTTAATCAGCCCTGAATGTTGCGAAGTAAATCGCAAGATAACGTCATCATCATATAAGATTCCTCGTTTCTTTTCTACGGTTCCTTGATTGGCAAAATACATACACATGGCATTATCGTCATAATACAAGGGGTTCTTCGAAGACGGAAGTATAGTCAACTTATAGTCCAGCCCTCTGAAGCCATCTTTGAACTTTTGTTCCAATGTCTTTTCTCGCTTTCCGACATATTCTTTTATCCTTTTAATTTCATCTTCAGTTTTCGCTTCCATCTCCATCTGTTCATCGGATAGATGTAAAGCTCCAACCAAGTACCGTTTCCACTTATCAAAAGCGTCATTTCCGATAAGAAATTTGTCTAACCTTGGTTTTACCTCCGACGCCCGCAACGTCGCCCCATCCTGATAATGCTGAAAATGTATCAAGGGAGTGTGTTGCTGTAAAATGACTTCAAGTGTTTCCATGATATTCGTATTTTAGATTATTGCTTACTCTGAAACTCATCGTTCAACTCCTTAAATCCCTTTTCTGAGAAAAGGAGTTTATTTTCTTCTGCCAACTTGACGAGCAGGAAATCATAAAAGTCGGACAAATGCTTTTCATAATCTTCCGCTTTTCCATTCAAAGTGTTTTTTACTTGTTTCAATTCATTTTTCAGCTTCTCGCGTGCCTCTTCCAATCGTTTGATTTTCTCTGTCTGATAAACTTTTTTCATCTCTTCTGTGCGGATGTATTCTTTCAGAAAATCACGCGCTTCAGCATCCTTTTTGGCATCCTCCGAGGTGCGTATATGCCGCCCTGCCAGCCATGGTATCAAGAAGATGAATACAATCAACACAATGATTCCCACAAGATGTAACAAGAACATTCTGTCACTTTCCGTTTCCCAACATGCCAAGACGATAATCCCGATGAGTGCACCCAAATAGCACTCTGTTACTTTCCAGTTCATAATCTTTTCTTTCTATTATAAATTATAATTAATGCACACAATGTTCCCGCTATAAGCATCCAAACTTGATAATTGAACAGCGGAGCTGTCATTACCTCCTCCAACGGATTCATTCCCCAAAAACCGGTAATCACCGTAATGGGTAAAAAGAGCGTAGCGATGTTGTTCAACACTTCGGCCTTGATGTTTCTGCTCCGGTCTTCCTTCAAAGAGACATATTCATGCAACTCCCCTATCTCGTTGTCAAGATCCTTGATGTATTCTTCCATGTTCAGGCATTTTTGCAGCATGGCGTACAGCTCTATACCCTGGTCTTGCACCGTCACTTCTCTGAAATAGATCTGGTTGATGAAACGAATATATTCCTTATATAAGGAGCTGATGCGGTTGGATATGACACCTACCTTTTCGTGCGACAAGTTGCTTACCTTTGTCACTTCTCCCGAGAAGCGTAGCATGGATGCCCTTTGCACCAAGACAAGCTCTACCATACGGGCATAAATGGTTTGGAAACATTCCAGCAGATGATCGGGCGCACCATCGTTTGCCAGATACACCAATGCATAGCGGCATACGCCGTATAGCGAACTGTATTTTTGCCAACGGAAGTAGGTGTGCTCTTCCAGCAGCTTCTTTTTCATTTCGTTGTTTTGGCAGGTCTCGAAAGTGCCGTCCACGAACAGGTATTTGTACCAGAAACTAGAGAAGTCATTCTCGGGGTCGCAACAAGCCTGCGGATCATCGGTGAATTGCTTGGCCAGCTCGTTGTTCTTGTACCAGCAAGCCACAAACATGCGGTCGTCTATTATCGGCTCTATCAGGATGTTATCGGCCAGCTCCTGTATCAGATTCAAGATAAAGGAAGCCGGTTTCCAACAATCAGAAGTCTTGTAGCTTTTGAAATCCTCTTTATAATTGTGGGGAGAATACAATCCCTGGATGTCAATGTACTCGCTTGTTTCATTCCGATACGTAATGTCGTCATAGAAAGGAGGAAATATCCGTCGGCCATACTGGTTGATAAGCAGAATGTCTTCGGGGTTGCTTTGGCTCTCCTCCTCATTTTTGAGATAGAAGGACATAAAACCTACTCCGGTGGCATACAGATTGATGTTGATGGCATCTACGGTCAGTATGAATGGCTCTTTGCGCCCTTTTACCTTAATCAGATAGTGTATGTTCTTTGTCAGTTTAGGCTCCTTGCGTTCAAAATGGCGAATCAGTTCCAATGGGTTTCCCGCTTCGTCATACAGGATGTTGTGGACAAACTTGTAATAGTAGTTCTTCTCATTATAAAGGTTCTTCTCCTCTTCTTCAGATTCCGGTTTTGGGGCATGTTCCCACGATGAGGAGGCCCGATACTTGATATTGTCCAAACATATCTGTTCGGAAAAAGTTTTTGTTTCACTTCCTTCGGTTTGCCACTTGAAGGGGAAATAGAAAATGTGATAACTATAGGTCATTGTGAATGGATATTATGTGATGGATGATTCGTGTTAATTCCTCCGGGCTGAAAGCATCTGCGGCTGTGCCAAAATAGCCCTGTTCGCCTCCCCCATAGAAGCAACGGCGATTTGATATTTCCGTCCGGTAAATGGCCGCCAGTTTAGAAGCGCCTTTGCCATAAAACACACATTCATGGTCTGTATGAATAAGCAGTTGCTTGTATGGGAACAAGCGGTCGCATATCGGTGAAAAGCGCGAAGAGCAGGCTTTCACGATGATCAAACCGTCATCAAGAGACCTCATGCCTTCATCAATCGCTTTTTCTGCTTGCATTTCCTCTTCGAAGGTGATTCCCTGTGCTTTTCTATCTGCCAAACGAATTTGGATTGTTTCCAGTTCAGTAGCTCCGGCACGGTACATCTCCGGAATGTACCCGCTATCATTAGCTGCAACCAACTGCTGATAGCGGTTCAACGGATAATTCAAGATAGCCGCCACTTGCTGTAAGGATGATTCCTTTTTTGCGTAATCATTATGATGGTCTATGCGCATGTAATTGTCCGGTGCGACCATATCTTCTTGTAATTCGATGCCATATATCATCCATGAAGAGTCACCGGCATGCAAATCCAGTTCTTGCTTGTATTGGCTCAATAAAGCATTATCCCATTGCAGCATTTTATCCCTGTATGCAATGCCCCGGCTTTTCAATATATCGAGAATTGTGAGCATCTCCAAATCATGGCCACCCAAAAGAAAAATCATTTTGTCTTCCATCATAACAGCTCTTTTTAATATGAAATTACTCCATGATTGATACTTGCCCCTTTTCCCAAACCGATATGGCGAGGCAAGAGGATGTTGCTTTGGAAATTGACGTCAAACGCAGTCAGCCCCACCCCTTTGTAAAAAGAGGTATATTGATTACTGATTGCTGTCAATTTGCACGTAATGGGCTGCGCAGCGTGAAATCCTACCCCTTTGGATAAAGACAAGATGTTGCCTACCAATATCTTTTCCAACATTTGAACACGTTCTGAAACAAAAGGAAGTTGTTGGAATTTATGGTAATTTCCTTGATTCAAGGGAAACCAATTGCTGATTGTATAACCAAACGGAGATTCTGCAAAACCGATTGAAAAGATTCCTCGCTGCACGGATTGTACTTTCAGGTCCAACGTACGATTGCCCAAGGTGCAAGGCATTTGACAAGCATTCGCCAGCTTTTCTATGGCCTTGGCGCCAGAGTCAATGCCCAAAAGACCGGCATATCCTTTTATCCTTTTGTACTGAATCAAAGGATAAGAATATCTGAATCTGTCATCCAGGTGATTATGGAACAAACTGTTGTTCTTGAAATGGTTGATAATGGCCCCTCGGAACAAAGCTATCTCCTCATTGCTTATCCTATTCTGAAATTGTATATATAGATACTCCATATCGCTTCGCTACGTCAAGTAAATACCTTTTATCGTTACTTGCAAATCTGTTGCAACAACGCTTTGTCTTCTACAAGCAGGTCACTGATTTCAAGATGCATACATGCTTCCTCTCGCAACAGCTTGGCTGTAGAGGTGCTCTTGTCATTCAGCACGTCCCATGTCAACAGAATGGTATGTATCTTCAAGGCTTTCAGTTTACGTATAAGCATTTCGTGATCGGCATCTCCCGTTATCAGCACGACGTAATTAAACTTGCGGATGGTCGCCAATTCGTACGCTTCGAGAGCAAACCATACGTCAATTCCTTTTTCCACGACAGTGATGGCTCCGTTCTTCTGAATTTCGCGCAAGTGTTTGTAGTGGAATATCACATCGTTTTCTATCAAAGTGTCTTCAAATTTGCGCTCGCAGAACAGCAGGTGTTTACTATTGGCCTCATTCACGCGATAACGTCCTCGGAAATAATGGCTTTCGGTAATCTGGCAATCCGCAAGCGGCGATCGGCTGACCTGGCTCACCTGTCGGCGAATGAAATTCATGATGCCGCTGATGTTGATGTTCAACGAAAGCTGTTCTTCCAACGCTTCGTTCACTTTTGCATAATAACCTCCGTCAATGAAGAGTCCTATTGATTGATAAGTGTCGTTCATAGTTTGTTTTGATTTATTGATAATCCGCAATATTAGGCATCTTATTTGAATTGTGCAAGGAATACATGAGAAAAACATCCCTAAAAGTACGTTTTTTTTATTTGTAGGAGTTAAAGACGATATTACAGCATAGCAATATAACTCCAATAAACTTGAATTGGGAAAAGAAAATCAATATGACAGTGATTCCAGGATTTTGCTTTCTTCTCAGTTTTTCAAATTGCGGCAAACAGAAGGGTACGACAGAGCCTTTAAAAAGTACGAACGAAGTGTTTCCAAAGTTTTACTTAACTGTTTCTTCGGAATTACTTCATTGTTGCCAAAGAAATAATGAAGTAAAACTTCGGAAATAGTTAAGTAAAACTTCAAAAAAAGGAGAATCGGAGTGGAAAATTCGCTTTACGAAAACAGAAAAACGTTGTTTTTTTGCCTTTTTCGGCGTTTTTTTTCTCTATTTCATTTGTATATATTTTTATATTATTCTATAAATCAATAAAATCTAGAGAAACGTTTCTGTTTTTATCGCCGCTCCTTATCTTGTATGGAAATAAGCGATTCTCAGTGATCTCAAAATACAAAATGTCAGAAGTGACAAAATGATATTATAGGTTTACAAGTTCGCTTCCGTCACCACCTGTCCGTCGAACAGATTGATGACACGTCCGGCAAAGCCTGCATCGTGTTGCGAGTGTGTCACCATGACAATGGTGGTGCCCTCTTTATTCAATTCGCTCAACAGCTCCATCACCTCTTTTCCGTTTTTGGAATCCAGGTTACCGGTAGGCTCATCGGCAAGTATCAGTTTGGGATTCGACACAACAGCACGCGCTATGGCCACACGCTGCTGCTGTCCGCCGGACAACTGCTGCGGAAAATGCTTACTGCGGTGCATGATGGCCATACGCTCCATAGCAGTTTCCACCCGACGCTTGCGTTCAGCAGCAGGAATCCCCATGTAGAGCAACGGCAATTCAATGTTCTCGTACACATTCAACTCATCTATCAGGTTGAAACTTTGAAATACGAAGCCGATGACTCCTTTGCGCAGGTTGGTACGTTGGGCTTCCGTATATTTGGACACCTCTGTCCCATTCAGGTAATACTCTCCGGAAGTAGGATTGTCCAGCAGACCAAGGATGTTCAGCAGAGTGGATTTTCCGCAACCGGAAGGTCCCATGATAGCAACGAATTCACCCTCTTTCACTTCGATGTTTACATTGTTTAAAGCCAAAGTCTGTACTTCCTCAGTTCTGAAAATCTTCTGTAAATTTACGGTCTTAATCATAATGTTTTTTGTTTTTATGGTTGATACTATTATAATATTATAATAATTATCACCCTGTTGGCGGATTTAAATCAGCAGGGAAATGACTTCTGCAATTTCCCCTATATTCTCTGGTTTGACAGACACTTGCATCTGTCGTCTCAAGCACTTGTGTCTGTCCACTTGAACACAAGTGTTTGTCATGTAGAACACAAGTGTCTGTCATTCAATCTTCAAACATCTAACAATCAGTATATTAATCAATGCAAAAAAAAGGAGCAGGCCTACGAATTAATTTCGCCAACGGGCAATTATTCCTTTTTCAATATACTTGCCGGATTGAGGTGCATCACTTTATAAATTTTGTAAGCTGTAATGCAGAATATCAAAAGTGCCATTGCCAGGAATAGCAGAATGCCCCAATCCCAACGGTATATGTTTTTAAGCCCTGATCCTTCCAACATACTTGCCATCATCAAACGCAACAAGGGATAAATCGTACAAAATGCGGCAAGATAGATAATTAGGTAAACCTTGCCAAATAGCAGTGCGATGGTTTTAGGAGTGGCACCATTGATTTTTCGGATGGCCACTTCTTTCTGACGGCTCATCGTATCTAAGGAGATGGCAGAATAAACGCTGAGAATGACCAAAAGCACACTGATGACAGCCAATAGCATGGAAGCCCCCAATATCATTTGCATAATTCCTATAGTGGTTTGTTTGGTATCGTTGATGCAATGAATGTCCAATGGCAAAGTGCCGGGTACGTAGCGGCGGCATATTTCCGTGATCTGCTTAATGGCATTAGGTGTTCTATTTGAATCAATTACCTTAAAATAGTATATTGATACTTCCGGACTTACTAAGAATACAGATCCTGAAACATTCAGTTGGTCTGCAGCCCCTTCTTTATACAAGGCCTCGTAGGTTCCTGCAATCTGATAATCGGAGCCACTCAATCTGACAGTCCCTTCTATACTGTCTTTTTGTAGTTGTTCCTTGAATTTCCGACTTACATATACTGTGCCTTTCACATTGCAATCCACTTTTTTCCCTTCCATCGGAATCCGGAAAAAATCAAAATAATGGGGATTCCCCTCCATCATTAGAACCCCTCTTGCTGGATGTCCGCTCTTTTCATATCTCATATAGGTAAACGAACCGAGATTAAATTGTTCAGAAATGCCTGTCTGGTCCGTAATGTCGGACAAAGAACGGATGTCGGACAGAATAGCATCCATATTCTGCCTCATACGCAGGCTGTTGACCGATAAGGAAATCACTTGTTTCTCTTCGTCCTTGTTCAACGGACTATACATCTTTCCCCATGTTTCATTGTAAGAAAGAACGATTCCATAGCTTCCCCCTACAAAAAAAATGGAAATGGCCAGCTGTAACCCTATCATGATGTTGCGGAACACATGCCGTTTCCGTTTTTGCACAATATGGTGAATGATGCTTAACCGACGTAACCGATAGATAGGATATATGATGACAATAGAACATATAGCCAACAAGCCGATATACAGAAAGAATTGAAATCTATACAAATCTGCCAACGGAAATTGAATCATATCTTCTTGCGAAACATAAGTGTACATCAGGGTAAGGAAAATTTCCGTTATCACCAGTGATAGGAAAAAAGCTGCCAGCAACATCCAGAACACTTCTGTAAAAAGCAGCAAGAACATCCCTTTGACATCCGACCCCATACATTTGCGGAGAGCCAGTTCGCGTTGGCGATTATAGAACATTTGAATGACAAATTTCATGAAATTAATCAATCCCGATAGTAAAATAAGCGAAGCCAAAAACCGTGCAAACAATATGCCGATGTTTCTCTGCAAGTCATTCTCACGCTCCGCTTGTGAATAAGCGCGGACGTGTAAATCCATCTCTCCTCGCTTCCAAGTTATTTTATCCAACTGTTTGTTCAGATTTTCCAATGTTGTCTGTCCGGCAAGATAGGTGTTTACACTAAGCTTCAGGCGAGGATTCATGGATAGTGGAAAATAGCAGTCGATGCTTTCCGCTTTATCGTCATCCACTACACTTACAATCTTATAATCCTTAATCTGATTAGGCAAATGGCGATAGTTTGTTTCCAGATGGACAATCATACCTATCGGATTTTCTTTTCCGAATGCCTTCCGGGCAAATGAACGCGATATGACAACCTCATCGGGAGCAACTAGTTTCTTGTCCTTATTCTCTACCTTCTTATTGTAATAAGAGAAAAACGAGGGCGACACACAGCGGTATTGTATCAGAAATGGAAATGCCTGCTGGTTCTTATCTATGACCGTGACTTCCGCTTGTTCTGCAAAAGAAGAGGCAACAAGCGTGTCGATTCCTGACAATGACAGACCTTCTATGTACGCAACATCTTCTTTCAACCAACGGACAAAATCAGCGGCTGTCTGAGGTGATGAAAGTGAAAGTTCAATACGACCTTCGTAATTAGGCAGTTCATCATTGTCAGTCACGCTGTTGATGAAGTGGTTCGCCACACTGAAACAGGTGATGCCCACTGCCAAGCAAATGACCGATATAAGGCTGTGTGCCTTATAGTTCAACAGATTGCGTAATGCTACTTTTAGATAATGCTTTATCATAGTGCTTCTGGATTTCTCATTCTGTTTTAATACTTTCAATCGGATTTACCTTATTCAACAGATAGCCCTGCAGGCCGATGGTAATAGCGGATATTCCCACAACTATCATCAGAGGCAATAGAAAATCGGTAATTGTCCAATCGGCTTTATAGGCAAACTGTTCTCGCCAGCGGAACATCAACCCATAAACGGTAGGGATGGCAAGAAGGTATGCAACCGCAATTTGCAGGCAGAAGGGCTTGCAGAACAGCCAGATGATGTGCCACGCCGTTGCTCCATGTATCTTGCGGATGCTTATTTCGCGGATGCGCTGGCGGGTGGCATACCAGGAGATGCCGAACAGGCCGAAGCAGGTCAACGCCAAACCAATCAGCGAATACCCTATTAGCATTTTAGATAAGGAACACACTTTGTCATTGCGTTTCATGAACTCCCGGTGCAGATCGGTATATTGGAACACACTGCCTTCATTCACCTTTTCCCACACCTGGCCTATCCGGCGTAAAGTCTCCTGACGTCTTTCCGGTTCAAGCCTGATATGAAGATAATCGGACCGAGACATTTTGTCGGCAGAAGCGACGTGAATCATGCAAGGGTTCACCTCCGCCTCTAACGAACCGGTAGAGAAGTCTTTTACGACACCGCCGATGGTATAGATGGAATCTGCCATAGCGAACTCAGCCATGAGGTGTCCGATGGGGTTTACGCCCGAAGGGACAAGGTTCCTGACATAACTTTCGTTGACGAGTACCGGATATGGATACTTCTCCACCAGTTGTTGGGGCGAATCTCCTGATAATTGTTGCAATCCCATTGTGCTGACAACATCCGTATCACCGGACAGCATCACCAAGTGGGATTTCTTTTCAGTTCCGTCGGGCTGCTTGATAGCCAGTTCTTGTATCCATGAACTCAAGACAGGACCGCCGGACAAGGACATGGACTGGATGCCTTGCCCCTGCTTCTCCAATTCATCTTTCAGGGGTGCAACGGAAGGCGATGCGTTAGATGCCCCGATTTCTATCAGGTTCTCATAGCAAGCCGCATGTTCGTTGATAAGGGAAATCTGCCTGTTGGCGGTAAGGGTGGCATAAATCAGCCCCATCGAAATCATAAACTGAAGGACAACCAGGCATGAGACAAACCGTTGCTTCCTCTTCCCTGCCTGAAGCGTCTTGTATTCGCTGAACGACAATGCCGACAACTTCCGGCTGATGTAGCACGCCGGAACAATTGCCATTATCAGGACGAACAGCAACAGGAAAGGCAACATCTGCATGCTGAAGAAGAAAGGGATGTCCAGGTGCGATGCCAGCAATCTGTTGAAGAAAGAGAGACAATCGCTGATAGCAAGCAGCGACAGCACGAATGCCAACAGCACCGTGAGGAACGCGTCGCCAAACAACTGAAGGCGGATGTCCTTTTTACGGCTGCCCATCAACTTTTCCACATGTATCATCTTCAGTTGTTGCAACACACGGCTCAGGCTCATATTAGTATAGTTGCAACAGGCAATGATAAGTATCAGCAAAGCGGAAGTCAGGCTGATGTACAGCAGTTGCATATTGCTCTGATTGATGTAGGACAAGGAGCGCCGGGGACTATTGCCCGGGGTAACGAAATAGAGGGCGGATAGCGGCTCAACATAATACTTTGTTTCTCCGGGCATCAAGGTCGGCACTTTATCCCGGTTGATTTTTTCTGCCAGTTGTCGGGGGCTTGTATGGGGAGCCAACTGCAAGAAGGTCAATCCTCCGAAGAAGTGAGCGTCCATGCCGGTCAGCATCTCAAACCGGAGAAGTGATTGTGGACGCGGTTTCAATACGGCAGTGACTTCATAACGCTTCACGCCATCCATGGCCGTTTTTACTTCCAGCAACTCCCCCAATGGGTTCTTGTCTCCGAAGACTTTCCGGGCAAAGGCTTCGCTGAGTGCCACCTTACCGGGTTGTTCCAACGCTTGCTTCAGACAGCCTGCGAAGGACTGATAGGTGAAGAAATGCTGCATGGTGGTGTCGGCACATATAAGCCTTGCCTCCCGGAAGACGTTTTCCTGGTATCGGCAATATTGCACATCATAGGAACTGAGGCGTAGATAGTCCGTTACTTCCGCATACTTTTCTTTCAGCACGGAAGGGATTCCGGCAGAAACATAAGTCGCCTTGCTCCCCTCCTGCAACGGGTCATCCTGTTGCAGGCAAAAGATGCGGTCTTTATTCCGGTTGCCGCTTTCGAAGTTGTAATCATGTACAAAGTAGGTAAACAGCAGGTTCGTGCATGCCAAGCCTACAGTCAGGCTCAGCACCGAAATTAGAAAGAAAACTTTGTTTCTCCACCAACTACGAACGATTATTTTCAAGGTTGCAAACAGGGTCATACACTTTGAATAAATGGATTCATATATAGATTATACTATTCGCTTTTAATCACTTCCGCCGGATTCGTCCTTGCGATTTTCAGAATGCGGAAAATGATGGTCAGGGCAGTGATGGTTGTAACTGCCGCAAAGATGGAAATCCAGAACAACGGACCGTCATTGAAGAAGACGATATACATGCCTTTCCAGGCTTGTATGAGGACATAGCATAAAGGAAATGCAACGGCTGCCGAGAATACGAGCAGGCAGACATACATACGAGCAAACAGGATGATAATCTGCTTCAATCCCGCACCATTCACTTTGCGGATTGCCACTTCCTTCTGTCGGCGTTCCGTGTCCAGCGTGATGGCGGAATAAACGCCCAGCAACGTGATAACGAGGCTGACCAGAGAGAAGAACAGAATGATTCCTTTCAGATTGTTCTCTATGGCTTGTTCCTTATGGATGTCCTCCAGCAAGGTCGAAACTTCTAATTGTATGCTCTCCGGAAGAGACTCCTCCAAAGTTTTCTTGACGAAAGCCTTTACCTCTTCTGCCTTTCCGGGCATACATTTCAGGTAGCAATGGCCTACATAATCCTTAAAATCACAAGGTAGGAAGACATATCCTTGACTCTGATAGTAAGTATCGGCAATAAAATCGGCACAAATGCCACATACCGTGTAGTCGCTCCGATAATTGTACAAGGTAGTGCCCAATAAATCCTTCTGCATGCGTTCCACCAGTTTGTGGTCTGCCACCATGTCTTTGTCTGTCTGCAACGTATGACCGGAGAGAATAGGAATCTTCATAAATTCGAAGAAATTGGCAGGAATGCTCATGACATTGACTTCAAAAGAGCTGTTCCGATCGCCTTTCTCTGTCTGCATACTGCTTCCCGACATGCCTTTCAGGTAATTTATATCGGTCAGCAATTTGTCTTTCACACCGGAGTGTTGGCTAATACGCTCTATAAGAGCAAGTCTTTCGTCATTTTTCAGGAAACGGTAATCTAGAGAAACGCTGAGGATTTCGGACTTTTCCTTTTCTGTCAGCGTCTGGAACAATGTCGCATTGGTCTTTTCCGCTTGCAAGTATAAAGCCACCGTGAAGATGAAAAACAACCAACAGATGAAAAACTGGATGCCCAGAAGCACATTCCGCATCCGCTGTTTGTGGCGTTTGGATTTGTTCATGTAGATATTCGTCTGAATGGACACATGTCTTACTCGCCATACGGTAAACAGACACAGCAGCAGGCACAGCCCGACAATGCCGACCATGTATTCCGCAGTCTGCATCCATAACAAGCCCTGCTCAATGGTCAATGTGAAATCGAACAAAGAGAAGGAAAGAGACGGATTTAGTATCTCTATCAGGCAGAAAGTCAGCAGAAAAGCAATCAGCAGAATCACTAAGGATTGGGTGAAGAGCAGTCCCAACAACTGTTTGCCATTACTTCCGTTCACTTTGCGGATGCCGAACTCGTGCGAACGGTTCAGGTAGCTTCCGGTCAGGAACTGGAAGAAGTTAAGCAGTCCCGTCAGCAGAATCAGGAGGCCGACAATGAAAGTGGTTCCGGCAAAATAGGGAACTACGGATTTCTCTAAGAAAATTTTGCCGAAATCCGATGCCGATACCACATTCTCTTCCTCATACAGTGTATGTTTCAAGTCCATCGCGCGGAAACTTGCTTCCAGTTGGGCGGTTGTCTTTCCCGGACGAAGAAGGGCGAAAGTAGAACCGCCGGTCATGCTGTCTCGTCTATCAGACAGCAAGAGTCCTTCGCTATCGTTCAGCGTCAGCATATCAATTTTTCTAAGAAAGCTCAGGCTGGTATTCAAGGGTATATCCTCTATTACTGCCTGTATGGTATAGACGATGCCCCCTGTCCGCGGAGTGGTGTTCGGTGACGTGGAGAGCCGTTGCATCAGAATCATCCGCTTCCCTATCGGATTCTCCCGGGTACCGAATATCTTTTGTGCTAAAGAACGCGTCAGTATCACAGCATTGGGAGTTTGCGAAGCCACGCCCCATGAACCTTGCCGCACTTCCGGAGTGAACACGCTATAATAGTTTGTATCTACTTCTATGGTATTCAGCTCCTCGTAAGGCAATTCTTTCCCATCCGCAATTTCCACGTTGTAGCTACGTGGGCGAGGATAAGCCATAAAAGTAAATGTTTCCGCTTCCTGAATCTGCATTTGGCGCAGCCTTTCGGGCAAAGTGGCAGGAGTTCCGGACCACATACGTCCGTCGGGATTATACATATTGATGTCGGCAATGCGTTCCTTGTACTTGAAGCATTGGTCTATAGCATGGATGTAGCGGTTGCAATAAAGACAGACGCTGAAGCAAAGTATGCCCACCGAAAGCCCGAGGATAGAGATGATATTCTGTGCCTTATACTTCAACAAGTTTCTGATGGCTACTTTCAAATAATGTATAATCATGTTTTCTGCTTTTTAGCTGTTTGCAATATCCTTTTTTTATGTTCTTTCTCTCAAATACCGTGCCAAACTGATAAGGTGTTTATAACTAATCTATTATACAATTTCACCTTTATCCTTTCTGTGCGATATAGCACATATTCCGTGCGAAAATACACACTTTTATCTTCAACTTGTGCCAAAAATGCACAGGTTCGAAAGGAAGGAAATAGGAAAATCCAAAGAGACATTTCATACTATAATCTTGATATGATTATATCTGTTGGCTATCGAGTAAATAGCAACTAGTCACGATTTTTTCTTTATCCATATTTAAAGCAACACTTTAATAGGAATAAAGTATTGCTTTATCCCTATTAAAGTATCGCTTTATCCGCATTAAAGTGTCACTTTAAAAATAGAAAAGGAAAAATAAAGTATGATGTGGCTGATTGAAAGCACGTTACGTCCTCATACATATTAGGGTTATTCACTGATCGTGTGCCGTCACTCAAAATGTCAGATGAACCTTGAATATACCTTTCCTATTCGCTCTTGATTACCTCCGCCGGATTCTCATTGGCAGCTTGCCATACACGCCAACTGATGCTGAATGCTATGATGATGGCAATGCTGGCAAAAATAAGCATATAAATCCAGATACCGATGGTAGTCTGTTCCATATAGTTCTCTATCCATCGCTTCATGAATAGGTAGCCTATGGGGAATGCAAGGATGGAAGCAGCTATCAGCATGGATAGATATTCCTTGATAAACATCAGCATGATATCCTTCACCGTTGCTCCGTTCACCTTGCGAACGGCAATCTCCTTGCGCCGCTGCTCACAACTGAGAGTGACAAGCGAGAAGATGCCAAAGGCGGCAATGACGATACAGACGATAGCCGCCATGCCGAGCATTCTCAGCAAAAGGAATTCTGATTTCAAATAGACGACATATACATCTTCCGTCTTTTCCAATTTATAAGTCTGTATATCCAGCTCTTTTGCCATCTCCTTGATTCTTGATACCAAGTCCTCCCACTGCCCTTCCTTGAATTTCATCATGAACATGCCGGTGTGTATGGTAGCAGGATTAAGTTCTTTCCCACTTTTACCGATGAATGCCATCGGATGCACCGGAACGGTAGGAGCTGTCACGTGAAAGTCTTTCAGTATTCCCACTATTTCAGTGGGATGGCTATCCAAAACAATCTGTTGCCCGATGGGATTGGACAGGTTCATTTTCTGCACGGCCGTTTCGTTGAGCACCACATACCAGGGGTCGGTATCGTTCATCATACGCCCCTCTTTCAGTTGCAGATTGTAAAAGCGGACAAACTCCTCCCCTTCAAAGAACAGGTCGATGGGCAATGAAGGGTCATCCAATGTTTTTCCTTCCCAGTCGTCGATAGAATGTGTACCCCAGAAATGTCCGGCAAGCAATCCGGTATGATTCTCTATCACCAGATTGACGCAAGGCATAGCTGCCAGACAACGGGCCACTTCATGAAAATAATCAAAATGTTCACCCCGTGGTTTCATCTTTGTCACATGCAGTGAAGCGATATTCTTCCTCTCCCATCCCAAGTCTGCATGGGTAAGGAAATGAAGTTGTTTCATGATAACCGTTGCTGAGAAGATGAACAGGACGCTTGTCGCTATTTGAAACAGAATGCTGAAGCGGCGGAAGGTACGGCTGCGCACCACATCCCAACGCTTGCGTTGCGTAATAAAAGGAAACAGCAACAATAGGGACAACAGCAATATGCCGGCAAAAAAGAAGAGGAACGGCAGATAGAGGTCTCCCTGCATACCGGAAATGGCACGAAACTCTGCTGACGCAATTTCCGACAACGAGCATCCAAGCACTCCGGCAAGCAGTATGACAAGCGTATATTCGATGCCGAACAGTAGAAACAGCCTGCCCTTGCCGGAACCGCATACTTGCCTTAGCTCTATCTCCCGACTACGCATCCTCATCCGCACCACGAACAGCGAAAGATAGTTGAACAACGCCCCGAGAATCACCATCAAGCCTATGATGGTAAAAAGTATCAGATAGTTGAATTTAATGCTTCTATCCTTGTTGGCATCCGAATAATGGAATTCACTCAACGGTATGAATTGGTATTCTTTGAAAGGCGTCACGCTCTTACCATCCAGTATTGTCTTGTAGCGATCCAACTTCTGCCGGAAACGTTGTAAGTTGGCACCCTTGCGCAAGCGAAAGACCAACGGATTGGAAATGTATTCGCTATATCTGCTTCCGCCCCAAAGGTCGAACGAAAGGCTGCTTTGCGGCAATCCGGTGACTACTGCGCAGATGGTGGCTTGTCCGAATGACTTCAATTTCTTTCCTATCACAGCCGTTGTTCCATACAAGCGGAGAGCTGCCTCTTCGGTAATGGCAACCGGTTCATCGTCATCGTAGAAATGCCTTTGACGTTCATCGGCAACAGACCAAAGAAAGTTAGGGGTACCGGCAAGTATCTTGATGCCAAACATTTCCATAAAGGTAGAATCGGCTATCAGTTTGCAAATACTAACCTTTTTCCCATCATCTATTTCCGTTTCCTGATTCTTCCAGAAGTTGATGCCACAAGCCATTTCCACCTCCGGAAACTTTTCGCGCAAGGTAGAAAGCTGATTGCGGATTTTTGTGTCGTAACCATTATAATCAGTGATGCTCTTTTTATAAAACAGATACATCCGCTCCGCCCCTTCATGGTAACGATCGTACCTTCTTTCAGAATGTATCCACAGGGCAGAAAATGTAAAGCAGACAAAGCCTACTGCCAGTCCAATAATACTAATGAAACTCTGCGTCTTGTATTTCAGCAGATTCCTGAATGCTATTTTAAGATAATGTATTATCATAATGGTTCTTGTTACTCTGTTATTCGCTTTTGATTACTTCTGCCGGATTCTGCCTTGCCGCTTTCCATACTCGCCATCCGATGCTAAGCAGGATGGTGGCGGCTATACCTGCAAAGATAGTGGCATAAATCCACAAATTCATGCTTGTGCGCTCTACATAGCTTTCCAGCCAATGCGTCATCAATACATACCCCATCGGGAAGGCTACGACAGAAGCCAATATCAGCAGCAGCATGTATTCCTTGATGAACATCTGCATAATGTCCCTTACCGTTGCCCCGTTCACCTTGCGTACGGCAATCTCCTTGCGCCGCTGCTCGCAACTGAGGGTGACAAGCGAGTAAATGCCGAATACCGCTATCAGCATACATACGATGGATACGAAAAGCAGCAATTTCATCAGCACTTTTTCCGATTTCAGATACTCTTCATAGACCTCTTCCACATTCACAAATTTGTATCTTACGTTGGGATAGGACTGGCTGAACATACGCTCCACCTCCTTCTTCAACTCCTTCCATTTCCCTTCATGAAACTTCACCAAAAGGTCACCTCTGCCACTACTGAAACCTTTGAAGCCGTTTTTGCCTACAAATATGGTCGGATTCACGGGTATGGTGGGAGCCGTGGTATGAAAATCCTTCACGATGCCGATGATTGTTTTGCCCGTACCATTATACAAATAAAGTTTTTTCCCGATGGGGTCAGCCATGCCTAAAAGCTTCACTGCGGTCTCATTCAATATGACTTTATCGGTCTCCTCTTCCTTCATCACTTCTCCTTCCAGCAGTTCGAGGTGGTAGAAGTCTATGATCTCTTTTCCTTCCATCAGCCCTTGCATATTAACTTCTTCCGCTCCTTCAACTTTCCCATCCCAATGGTCGACATGCAGGCTCAAACCAATCGTGCGTGGAAGGAGTCCGTGATGTCCCTTCAATACTTCACGGGTACATGGCATTTGGGTTACCTTGTCTGCTATCTCGTCATAATGGTCTTGAGGATAGATAAAAGAGAAAGCAGCTATGTTGTAACGCTCCCATCCCAAATCGGTATGCGTGAGGTGGTAAACCTGTTTCAGCAGAACGCTCATGCAGAACAGGAAGAGTACGCTGATGAATATCTGAAACCAAATGCTGCATCGGTAAACGAAGAAACGCTTGCTCTCCCCTCTCTTTACGGTACGGCGCAATGTAAAAGGAAGCAGCAGAACCAGTGACAACAGCAGAAGCCCGACGAAATAGAGCAACGATTCGGCATAAACATTTCCCGTAACGCCGGACATCTCTCTGAATACCGGTAGAAAGACCTCCACCAACACCATGCCTACAGCTCCTGCCTGCAGAATCAGGATGCCATACTCCACCATGAGAAGGGCAAGAACTCCTCCGGTCGAAGAGCCGCACATCCGCCTTAGCTCCCACTCTTTCTGACGAATATGGAAGCGAGTGACAAACAGGGACAGATAGTTGAACAGAGAACAGAAAATAACCAGTCCGCCTATGATGGAGAAGAATATCAGATACTGGAACTTAATGGACTTCTTCTCGTTAATCTCAGAATAGTGATACCGGGTCAGCGGCATCAGCCTGACATTCTCAAAAAGCTTGTCTGTATCTTGCGAGTCTCTTTTAAAGCAATTCAGTTTTTGCTGAAACGCTTCGGTCGGACTTCCTTGTTTCAGTTTCATGCAAATCTGAAAGCCACCGAGATTCCAATTATCTTGCCATTTATGGAAATAGCCGCCTTGTCCCCAGCAACCGAATGCAAGATTGCTATGCTCCAGTCCCTCCAAGATAGCGCTGACCGTTACCCTGTTGTCCGACACTGTCAGTTCCTTGCCCAGTACGTCTGTGCTTCCAAAGAGTTTCATAGCCGTCTCTTTGGTCAAAGCCACCTGTGCATCATTGTGCAGGAAATCCATATCACCTGCCAGGAGCTTGATTCCGAACAGATGGACGAAACATGAATCGGCCAGCAGCATAGGTGTCTTTATCGTTATGCCCTCTTCTGCCTTCAGTTCGGTATCGTCCCATAACATATATGCACAGGCATCCTCCACTTCCGGGAATTTCTCTTTTAAGAGGCTGGATGTCGGGTAAGGCATTCCGGTGGAATACCCCGTCTCGTCGAGTAAACTCTTCTGATAAAGCAGATGGATGCGGTCGGCTCCATCAAACCGGCTGTCGTATGTCATTTCATAGTGTATCCACAAGTTGGCAAATGCAAAGCAGGCAAAGCCGATGGCAAGCCCGATGACGGAAATAACGCTCTGTGTCTTGTATTTCAGCAGGTTTCTGAATGCTGTTTTGATGTAATGCCCTATCATGATTAATCTTATTTTAGTTGGTTATTCGCTTTTGATTACCTCTGCCGGATTGATATTCGCCGCCTTGCGGATTTGCTGTAACAGCGTTCCTATCAATATAAAGGAAATTATCAGCAGCGTGACGGCATAAATGCCCACGCCTACCGGTGTTTTTACTACAAAATTATCGGTGTACATGCTTATCAGCCAATAAGAGACGGGGACGGCAACAAGGAAAGCGCCTGCTAATACCAGAATGTATTTCCGAAGCAGCAACAGGCAGATGCTATACACGTCGGCACCGTTCACCTTGCGGATGGCTATCTCCCGATAACGCCTGCGAATGTCGAAGAGGGAAAGGCCGAACAGCCCCAGGCAAGAGACTACGATGGCGATAAAGGCAAAGAACATGTAGATGCCAGTCACCTGCCAATCCTTGTCGTAAAGTGCCGCCACTTTGTCTTTCATCCAATAGTAGTCGAACTCTTCGGTGCCGTAGATTTCCTTTTCCATCTGCTTCAGGTAGCTGAGTAGTTCCTTCTCTTTGCCAGGCATACAAAGTATCTGCATTTTAGTGCCGCCTCCACTTTTGCTGACCATAAAGGCAACCGGCAATTTGCCGGCCGTGATATGTCCGGTATAAAAATCCTTCACCACGGCTTCCACGGGGAGAAGTTCCGTTCCTCCCTCATGTCTCTTTCCATCGGATGTAACCCACATCCATAGAGGCTTCTCTCCTCGTACAAAGGCTTCGTCGCAATGCTCGTAACCGAACGCTTTCAGAGCGCTTTCATTCAAGACCACCTTATAGGTATGCCAGTCGGTGATTTCATCCGGCAATGTTCCTTCTACTGCCTTCAAATCGTACATGGTAAAGAAATTGGCAGAAACCCATTTCGTCTGTATGTTCAGACGGACATCCTTGTCGCTTATCAGGCTTATCATGCTTTTACTATCCAAAATGTCATCCTGAATCATCATCCATTGCCGGATAAAGGGAGATTCGTCCAGCTTCTGCTTTATCTGCTGATAGCGTACATAGCTCTTATTTCGGTCTGCCTCGTTCTCATACCAATCGCTCTCAAGGCGCAGTTGGGCAACGAGGATGCTCTCTTGACGGAATCCGGGCTCTGTATGCAGCAGGAAGTGCAGATGCTTGTCGAAGTAGAGCGACAGGATGATGAGCAAGAACGTAATGACACACTGCACAAAGAGGAAGGCAAGACGGGCAAGTATGGACTGCCTGGTAGTGCTGACTGCACGGATGCCTACCATCGGAGGCAGATAGTTGTACTTGATGTAGGGATAAGCGCAAGTAAGCAGTGGCAAGAACAGCCAGAAGCCCAATGACAACCAGACATCAAAAGCGTTATAGGAAACCTCGCTTTCCATCAAGCGGTTGACGGGCACAGCGGTAACCTCTACCAATACCCAGGCAACGAACAGGGCGCAAGTGATAAGCAGCATGTTCTCCAGCCACAACTGAACAAACAGCGTTCTTCCCCGGATGCCGAAAATCTTCTTGATGCCGTACTCTTTGGAGCGTCTCATCATCCACACGGAATAGAGGTTGACGAAGTTGATAATCCCTGTCAGCAATACCAGCAGGCATACTCCTGCCAGCAGAAAGAGGTGTAAACGGTTTCCGTGATGCTCCATTTCGGGATGTTTGGTCAGGCTTTCATCCCAATAAAACTGCTCCAGCGGCAGGTAGGCATAGCGAACGGTTCCATGATCCGTCTTTCTGTAAACATGGCTCGTGCGGTTTATGGTCTCTACAGATATTCCCGGTTGCAGGCGGATGAAGGTCCCTTCCATCCAGCCCCAATGTTCTTGCAAGCCTATATTGAGCATTACGTCAAACGTATGGGAGGTCTTGCAACGGGGCGTTTTCAACACCCCCCGTATGGTAGCGGTCTTGTTCCCTGGACAAGTAAGGGTCTTCCCTATCGGGTTCTCCTTTCCAAACACTTTGCGAGCGAAGCTCTCCATCACCAGCGCATCGTCGGGAGCGGACATCTGCAAGCTGCCATCGGCCAGTTCGTAGTGGAAGAGATGGAAATAGGTGCTGTCTGTCACAAAGAGGTTGGTGGTGTAGGGCTTGTCCTGCGCTACCAGATTATCTTTCTCCAACAGGATGAACGGCGTTTCTTCCACGATGTCCGCTTGTTGGACGTAAGTGGTATCCATGTATTTCTGCGCACATGGAAATACATTTCCGTCCACATCTCGCAAAGGGACTACCACATTGGCAGGCCGGACGGCATGGGCATCCACCGTCACTTCCCGATGGATGTATCGCATCAGCACGATGCTGCAAGCCAGGCTCAGCGAGAGTCCCAGCAGGTTGATAACTGTATATGATTTGGAACGCATCAGGAAGCGTAATGCATAATTCAGTGTCTTCATGTCTTTTGTTACTATGATTGATGTTTTACTGATTTGTTATCTCTTTGGTGTATGTATCATTCATTTTTGATTACCTCTGCCGGATTGATATTCGCCGCTTTGCGTATCTGCCAGACAATGGTCAGCAAGGAAATGACGGCTGTAATGCCTACTGCCGTGGCGAATAAGCCAGGAGTGACGGGGGCTTTGTGGGCAAAGTCTTGCAGATAAAGCACGATGGCTACCCAAGATATAGGTATGGCTACCAAGGCGGCTATGCCCAATACCGAAAGATACTTCTTAAGGAGCAAGGGATAGATGTCCTTTGCCTGTGCCCCGTTCACCTTGCGCAAACCTATCTCCCGATACCGTTGCCGGATGTCGAACAAGGAGATGGACAGCAACCCTAAGGAAGAAATAAATATGGCGATGGCCGCAAAGAGCGTATAGATGTGTACCACCTGGCGGTCCTCGCGATACATCTTGTCAATCTCGTCTTCTATCAGCGTATATTCAAAGTCGGTTCGTCCCGTGGATTCCTCGTATATATCGCGCAGGAACTTGATGACCGCTGCCCGATTCTCGTGTTTGTACGAAGCGGTGAGCGTGAATATTCCCCCCACTTTAGAGTTATCGTAATAGATAATCATAGGTATGGGGGCTTTCGAGAGATGGCGCACATTGAAATCCCGGATGACACCTACTATTTCGCAAGGCGGATTGTAGAAATCAGGTAAGCTGCTCGAAGCGAAATGCGCCTCTTCCGGTTGCAGTTTGTCCTTAGTGATGTCTTTGATGCCAAAGGCTTTCTTGGCAGTCTCGTTGATAATCACTTTGAAACTGTTGATGGTGAAGTCTTCGTCGATGGAGTCATTCCATACTCTTCCCTCTACCAGTTGAAAGCCGTACATTGCCATATCGTGGGTAGTCATCCTTGCTGCCAATGCTTGCTGGAAACCGTTCTCAGCCCTGTTGAGCGCAAAGTTTTTCGCGTTAAATGCGGCAAATGGCAAGCTGATTCCTCTGCTCCAATGTTCAAACAGGGTGCTTTCCGCCATGCGTTTGTTGACCAATTCAAAGCTCGCCCGTTGTTTCCTACCCTCCTCCTTCAAATCTTCGACATCCGTTTTATAATTGCCAAACTTAGACACATACATCCGGCAGGTGATGATGTCGTGCGTGCGGAAACCAAGGTCGGCACTCAGCATATACTCCAACTGCCGCACAAAGAACAACGCAACGGTTATCATGAATATAGT